>NZ_BAABIW010000010.1:0-204150 GCF_039542985.1 Terrabacter aeriphilus | reverse complement strand
ACACCGCCCTGAAGGGACTCCCACCCGTCAGCCGTCTGTCACCAACGTCATGACCGAGTACATCTAGGCGGGAGCCGTTGCCCGCGCCCTGCAGGCGACCGATACTGCGACGGTGGGCGTGCGCAACTACCTCGTCGAGGGGGTCTCCGCCACGGGCAAGACCTCGGTCTGCCGCGAGCTCGCCCGTCGAGGCTTCCGTGCCGTCAACGGTGACACCGACCTCGCCTACCAAGGCGATCCGCTGACGGGCGTCCCGCTCGACACGGCCGACCACGAGCACCACGTCTGGGACGTGCGTCGGGTGCGGGCCATGGTGGCCGACCGGTCCGATCCCGTCACCTTCTTCTGCGGGGGCTCACGCAACTTCCCCGCGTTCGTCGACCTGTTCGACGAGGTCTTCGTCCTCGAGGTCGACCTCGAGACCCTCCTCTCCCGGCTCGACCGGCGGCCACCCGGCGAGTGGGGGTCGGAGCCGTCCGAGCGCGAGCTCGTCGTGCGGCTGCACGCGAGCAGGGAGGACGTCCCGTCGACCGGGGTCGTCATCGACGCCACGCGACCGTTGACCGAGGTCGTCGACGAGATCCTCCGACACACGGGCTGACTCCGACGGCCCCTGCCCCCGTCGCGAGAGGGTGTGGGGATGCTGACGATCGAGGAGATCTTCCCCCCCTACGCCCTGTGCATCACGAGCGGGCCGGTGCAGATGCGCGTCCTGCGCGACGACGACATCCCCGAGCTCGTCGACCTCGTGCGCGACGGGGTCCAGCCGCCCGGCCTGCCCATGCCCTTCCTCAGCGACTGGCACGCCCAGCCCTTCCGGCCCGGCTCGCCCGGGGGCTTCCCGAGCGAGTCGCTCGCGTGGTGGTGGACGCAGCGGGCCACGTTCGCCCCCGACGAGTGGCGCCTGGCCCTGACGGTGCGCCGGGACGGCGTCCTCGTCGGGATGCAGGACCTCCACGCGCGGCACTTCCCGCAGGCCCGGCACGTCGAGACGGGCTCCTGGCTCGGCCTGCGCCACCAGGGGCAGGGCACCGGCACCCTGATGCGCCGGCTGGTCGTCGGCTTCGCGTTCGACGAGCTCGGCGCGGGGTCGTGCGGCTCCGGCTACATCGCGGGCAACCTCGCGTCGGCCGCGGTGAGCCGCAAGACCGGCTACCTGCCGAACGGCGTGCACCGCGTCGTGCAGCACACCACCGACGGCCCGGTCGGCGTCGACGAGCAGCGGGTCCTCGTGACCCCGGCCACCTACGTGCGCCCGGACGCCGCGGTGTCGGTCGAGGGCGCGGACGCCCTGAGGCGCTTCCTCGCGATCGAGGGCTGAACGCCACGTCCCGGCATCCGTGCTCGGTGCGCGGGGCGGGCTTCGGTCCGGCGACCTGTCGCCCGAAGGGACACGGATCGCCGGACCGGAGCCGCGGTCACCCCCTGAGGAGCGCAGCCTCGGGCTCGTGGGCCGCCGGGTGCGCGCGCTCGAGCTTCGCCCCCTCGACGTCGACGTCGGGCAGCACGCGGTCGAGCCACCTCGGGATCCACCAGGCCCGGTCGCCGAGCAGGTGCATGGCGGCCGGGATGAGCAGCATCCGCACGACGAAGGCGTCGAGCAGCACGCCGAAGGCGAGCCCGAACCCGATGGGCTTGATCGTCGTGTCGTGCGAGAAGACGAAGCCGGCGAACACCGAGATCATGATGATCGCGGCCGCCGTGACCACACCGCGCCCGGCGACGAGCCCGCGACGCACCGCGAGGCGGGCGGGCGCGCCGTGCACGTAGGCCTCGCGCATCCCCGAGACGAGGAACAGCTGGTAATCCATGGCCAGCCCGAAGAGGATGCCGGTCTGGATGACCGGCAGGAAGCTGAGGATCGGACCGGGCTCGGTGATGCCGAAGAGACCCGAGAGCCAACCCTGCTGGAAGATCGCCGTGATGCCGCCGAACGCCGCGAGCAGCGACAGCATGAAGCCGAGCGTCGCGGTCACCGGCACGAGGATCGACCGGAAGACGAGGATGAGGATGAGCAGCGAGAGGCCGACGACGAGCACGAGGTAGACCGGCAGGGCGTCGGAGAGCTTCTGCGAGACGTCGATGTTGGCGCTCGCGTTGCCCGCCACGCCGAGGGTCGCGGTCCCGCCCTCGGCGGTTGCCGGGCGCAGGGCCCGGAGGTCATCGACGAGGGTGGCTGTCGACTCGCTGTTCGGCCCGCCGTCGGGGATGACCTGGAAGGCCAAGGCGGTCCGGTCCTTCGACACGCTGATCGGCACGACCGCCGCGACGTCGCCGGCGTCGTGGATCGCCCGGCCGAGCGCGGCCTGCTCCGCGACCTGGGTCGACTGGGTCACGGCGGTCGGCAGGTCGGCCACGACGAGCAACGGCCCGTTGAAGCCCTCGCCGAACGCGTCGGCCTGCACCCGGTAGGCCTGGTACGCCGACGACTCGGCCGGCTGGCTCGCCCCGTCGGGCAGCCCCAGCCGCATGTCGAGGGCCGGCAGGGCGATGACGCCGAGCGCGACGACGCCGGCGACGAGCGCGAGCACGGCCGAGCGGCTCGTCATGGTGCGGTCCGCGACGGAGCGTCGCTTGGCGCCGGCCCGCGTCTGCAGGGGGTCGACGCTGGAGGCCAGCCGGGCTCGCTCCTTGGCGCGCAGGATGCGCAGCCCGACGAGCGAGAGGAGGGCGGGAGTGAACGTCGTGGCGACGAGGATCGCGACGAGCACGGCCCCGGCGGCGACGGTGCCCATCAGGCCGAGGAACGGGATGCCGGTGACGTTGAGCGCGAGGAGCGCGACGATGACCGTCGTCCCGGCGAAGACGACCGCGTTGCCCGACGTGCCGTTCGCGAGCCCGATGGACTCGTGCAGCTCCATGCCGTGCCGCAGCTGCGTGCGGTGCCGGTTGAGGATGAAGAGCGAGTAGTCGATGCCCACGGCGAGTCCGAGCATGACGCCGAGCACCGGCGTCACCGACTGGAAGTCGACGATCCCGGAGAACGACATCGCCGCGAGCGTCGCGACGCCGACCCCGAGCAGCGCGCTCGCGAGCGGCAGCGCCGCCCCGATGATCGTGCCGAGCACGGCCACGAGGACGAAGGCGGCGACGAGCACGCCGGCGACCTCACCCGGCCCGAGGATGGAGGGCACGGTCTGGGCGATGTCCTGCGAGAGCAGGGCCCGCACGCCGTCGATGCCCGCGCCCGTGACAGCGGAGTCGATGGCGGTCTTCACCTCGGTCGGCACCTGCGGTGTCGGCGTGCCGAAGGTGACGGCGCCGACGGCCGCGGAGCCGTCCTCCGAGACGAACCGGAAGCCCGCCGAGAGGTCGGCGACGGCGGAGCCCGCCTCGAGCGCCTTGGACTGGGCCGCGAGCTCGGCGCGCTTGGCCTCGAGCTGCTTCGTGCCGGCGTCGATGCGCGCCTGACCTGCCGTCAGCTGGTCCTCCACCTGGGCCAGCGCGCCCGCCTCCTCGGCCTGCCGGCGCTGCTCGTCGAGCTGCGCCTGCGACGCCTTGAGCTGGGAGAGCCCCTCGGTGATCGCCGCCTCGCCCTGCGCGAGCTGCTCCTTGCCCTCGCTCAGCCTGGTCGTGCTCGCGTCGATGCGGGCCTGCGTCGTGAACGGGTCGTTGACGCCGCTGACGCCGTCGATCGTCCCGACCTTCTCGAGGAGCGACGAGACGGCTGCGCGCTGGATGTCGGTGAACGGCTTGCCGTCGACGGTCGCGAAGACGACGCTGCCGGATCCCCCACCCGTGCCGTCGAACTCGGCTGCGAGCTGCTCCGTGACCTTGCTCGTGGGAGTGCCGGGGATCGAGATCGCCGAGGAGATCGTGCCGGCGAAGGCGAGGAAGGTGACCAGGCCGACGACGAGGGCGGTCAGCCAGCCACCCACCACCCTCCAGTGGTGTCGGGCAGCGAAGCGTCCGATGCGATAGAGCAGTTCAGCCATGGCGGGTTCAACGTCCTTCCGGGGCGGCCGACGTGGTCGGTGCAGGGGTGAGCGGCGTCCCGAAGGACGCGGTGCGGGCGTAGCCGTGCGCGAGCTGGTCGAGCAGGCGAGCGAGGTGGTCGTCCCACGAGCGGCGGGATGCGGGTGTGACCCGGCCGGCATGCTCGTCGAGCCACCGGTGGGCGATGACGCCGATGCCGTTCATCAGCAGGGCGATCGTCAGCTGCAGCACGAGCGGGTCGAGGTCGGGGGCGTGCTCGGTGACGCGGGCGGCGAGTCGGCCGCCGACGTGGTCGAGGGCGGCCTGCGAGATCGCCTCGCCCCGCTCCCCCTCGTGGGCGCTGACGTCGAGGACGCGCACGATCGCGGTCATCGCTCGCGGCAGGTCGGCGTCACGGGTGGCCGCGCACAGCGCGTCGAGGGCGACGGCATCCGGCAGCCCGCCGTCCGCGACCGGGCGGGCACCGGCCAGCCGCCGGTCGAGCTCGAGGAGCACCTGGGCGGTCGTCTCCTCGAGGATCTGCTCGCACACTGCGACGAGCAGGTCCTCGACCGTGGCGAAGTGGTTGAACACGGTCCGTCGCGACACTCCCGCGTGCTCGGCGACCTGGTCGACCGTGAACCCCTCCCGGCCCGGCGAGTCGGCCATGGCGCGCACCGACGCGAGGATCGCGTCGCGGCGCCGCTCGCGCTGCACCCGGCGCCCGTCGCGCGACCTCTTCGTGGTGTCCACACACCCATGGTAGTTGCACGCAGTGCAACTAGATGCCGGTGGGGTCCGCGGCGGGCGGGCGCCTCGGGAGGCGCCGACCCGGCATACGGCCTCAGGGCTGGAGCGCGGCCGCCAGCGCCTCGGGGTCGGTCACCGTCAACGTGGCTCCGGGGTGGCGCAGGGTGCCCGTGGGCTCCATGGCCGCGACGGGGTCGACGAACGAGACGCACAGGCCACGGCGCGAGTTCGTCGCGAAGGTGATGCCACGGTCGGCGAAGGAGAGGTGGGCCGGGCCGGCGGTGCGGTGGAACGCGTAGTCGCCGCTGAGCTGCGTGCGCGCGACATTGGCGAGCGCGGTCCGCAGGCGCCACGGCCCGAAGCGCACCAGCAGCTCGTCGTCGGTGACGGTGACGAGTGCTGTCGACGGGGTCACCCCGAAGAGCAGGGCAGGCAGGCGGTAGCGGCTTTCGAAGTCGAAGGCGAACTCGCGCGTCACGACCGGCGCCGCAACCGGGACGGCTGGTCGAGCAGACCTGCGGTGCCGCGCTGCTGCTCACCGAGGTAGGCGTCGAGGACGAGCAGGCCGGCCGTCGTCGCCGGAGTTCCCCACTGCAGCCAGCCCATCCGCTGGGTGAGCGCGCGCGCCCGGTCGCGGGCCGCGGGGTCCTTCTCCGCCTTCTCGAGGGCGTCGCCGAGCTCCGCACCCGAGCGGTAGGCCTCGGCGCTGACGACGACGGCGGAGGCCGTCAACGCGGTCTTCAGCACGACGGCCGTCGTCGTCGGGCGGTGGCCCAGCACGCGGTGACGGTTGTCGGCGAGGATCGCGATGCCGCTGGCGAGGTGGAGCCCGATCGCGGCCCCCTGCACCGGCCCCCACCGGCGCCAGCCCTCGTCGGCGATCTGCGCCCGCTCGCGGGCGTCGTCACCCGTGCGGGCCGCGGGGTTCAGCGCGACCGCGCCCGCCAGCGAACCGCCGAACCAGGCTGCGTTCGTCAGCAGGTGCGTGGCCCGGACGATGGTGCTGTATGCCGTCATGTGCTGTGCCGTACCCGCTTCGCTCCCCCGCACACCCCCTGCGGTCGCCGCCCGCGAGTAGGCTCCGCCGCACCGGGGGAAGCCGTCCCCCGCGACGACAGGGGACCGAACCATGAGGACACGACTGCGCACCATCGCGGCCGGCATCGCACTCACCGTCGCATCGACCGTGGGCGTGGCCGCCGCAGCGCCCGCCACGGCCATCGAGCCCGTCGGCTTCGACGGCGTCCGCAACTGCGCCGACCCGAAGCTGAACGCCTTCGACAACTGGTCGGGTCACACGCTCGGCGCCTACAAAGACACCAACTGGGTGCCCCAGGGCATGACGTACGACGCGAAGGGCGACCAGCTCTACGTCTCGATGTACCACCGCGACGCCGCCGAGGTGCCGCGCGTCGTCGTCTACCAGCGCTCGACGTCCGCGTGGGTCAAGACGATCGAGCTGTCGGGGGTGCCCAAGTCGGGCCACGCGGGCGGCCTCACCATCGGTCGGGGCAACCTCTACGTCTCCGACAGCGCCGGCGGCTCGTTCATCTACCGGGTCCCGATCGACACGGTGCGCTCGGTGCCCGCCGGCAAGCGCCAGGCCGTCAAGACCACGCGCTACGCCCTCAAGAACCTGGGCCACGCGTCCTACGTCGACTACTACGCCGGCAGCCTCTACGTCGGCGACTTCTACTCGAACCTCATGCGCCGCTACGCGACGTCGACGTCCGGCGCCGTGGCGCTCTCGCCGAGCGCGACGTACGGCACCCCGTCGATCGTGCAGGGCGTGCAGGTCACCGGCAGCCACTTCGTCTTCAGCCGCTCGTGGGGTCGTGACAACCTGAGCAAGGTGACGACGCAGGTGCGTTCGAGCGGCAAGCGCACGAGCCACAACACCCTGCCCATGATGGAGGGCATCGTCTGGGCGCCGCGGTCGGCCGGCTCGTCGGTCAAGCGGCTCTACTCGGTGTTCGAGTCGACGTCCAAGGCGTATGCCGACTCCAACTGCCGCACGCACGCGATCTGGAGCGCGTCGAGCAGCTACATCCTCTGACGCGGACGTCGGCCCGGGCGGCACGCGCCCGGGCCGACGGCCTTCCGGCTGACGTCAGCTCAGGCCGGGTGCCGCCAGTCGCGCCGGGTCGCGACGAGCCAGTACGCCACGAAGAGGCCGATCTCGACGTACTCGGTGACGATCACCGCGTAGGGCACCTCGAGGGCGATGCAGATTCCGCCGACGACGATGCCGCCCCACATCGCGACCATGATGACGAGGTAGCCGCGGCGGGCGGCGTCGGACGACGGCTCCCAGTCCGCGTTCTGCTGCGGCGTCCGCGCCCGGTCCGGCAGCGCGTGGCTCGCGACCGCGAACGAGAGGTTGCCGATGAGCAGGCCGGCCGCGGTGAAGTGCAGCAGGCCGAAGATGCTGAGCCCGAAAAGCGTCTCCCGCCCGACGAGCACGCCGCCCACGACCAGCACGAGGAAGGCGATCTGCGCCACCCACGAGACGACCGCGAGCACTCCGGACAGCCTCGACTCGCCCGGACTCCACCGGAGCGCCTCGGAGTGGAAGAGCCGGTAGTCGAGGAAGACGAACACCGCTGCGATCGCGAGGAAGGAGGTCAGCACGAAGCGCAGGTTGGTGAGCAGCTGCGCCCGGGTGACGACGTCGCCGGTCGTGATGGACGTCGTGGCCGCCGCGTCGAGGACGGCGGTGAAGTTGTTCGGCACGAGCGCGACGAAGAACGCGTTGAACCCGGCGAAGTTGAGCGCGTAGTCCTCGAGCTTGGCCCGCCCCTTGTAGGCGATCATGCAGACGCCCGACGCCATGAGCGCGCCGACGAAGACGTCGCGCACCGGCCCCTGGTAGGAGTCGCTGATCGACTCGCGGAACTGCCAGCCGCGCGACCCGGCCTCGAGGACCGTCGCGAGCAGCAGGAAGGCTGCCGGCAGGACGAGGATCATCCGCAGGTAGCGATACGTCAGGAGCGGCGTGCCGTCCTCCCGAGCCGTGGGGCTCCGGGTCGTCATGTCGTTTCACGGTACTCGCGACATCGGCGACCGGGGCGGATTCGCCGTCTGTGCAGGGAAGCCGAAGACTCACTGCCCGTGCGATCGCCGTGCAGCGCTCTCCCGACGGTCAGGTCGAGGGGCCCGGCTGTCGCACCTGGTGACCGCGGAAGTAGTCGGCGATCTCGACGGGCACCGGCGGCACCCGCTGCGGTGTGGCGCCCGTGCGCAGCGACGTCGTGGCGGCCACCCCGGCCGCGACGGCGTCGCGCGCGGCGAGCGGTGAGGTGTCGGTGGGGCTCCCGTCGCGCGCGAAGCGCACGAACTCGGCCACCGTGAGCGCGTCGGCGTCGCCGTGCCCGTCGGCGTCACCGACGATGGGGTGCTGCAAGTGGCCCCGCTCGAGGAAGCCGCTGCGCCGGTTCCACACCCGCACCTCGCCGCCCTCGCCGTCGCCGAAGTTCTCGAGCCGGCCCTCGGTGCCGATGACGGTGTAGCTGCGCCAGTAGTCCGGGGTGAAGTGGCACTGCTGGTAGCTCGCCAGCACCCCGTTGCCGAGGCGCATCGTCATCATCGAGACGTCCTCGACGTCGATGACCGGGTTGAGGTCCGTCTGCGCGAGCGGCGGCCAGTGGTCGGTCGAGTACCAGTCGCGCATCCGCCGGTCCGAGTTGTCCCGTCGGGACGTGACGTCGCCGTAGACCATGAGGTCGCCCATCGCGACGACCTCCTCGGTCGACGACCCGGCGAGCCAGTGCATGACGTCGATGTCGTGGGCGCCCTTCTGCAGCAGCAGTCCCGTCACCCGCGAGCGGTCCGCGTGCCAGTCCTTGAAGTAGAAGTCACCGCCGGACCCGACGAAGTGGCGGCACCAGATGGCGCGCACCTCCCCGATCTCGCCGCGGTCGATGATCGCCTTCATGAGGCGCACGACGTGCATGTGGCGCATGTTGTGGCCGACGTAGAGCCGCGTGCCCGTCCGGTGCGCGATGGCGAGCAGGTCGTCGGCGTCCTCCGTCGTGATGGCGAGCGGCTTCTCGACGTATGCCGCCACCCCCGCCTCGAGCAGCGCCGCGGTCACCGCGTGGTGCGTGTCGTCGGGGCTCGTGACGATCGCGGCGTCGAGGTCCGGGTGGTGCGCCAGCAGGGTGGCGACGTCGTCGTAGCGCGGGACGCCGACGCCGAAGAGGTCTGTCACCCGTTGTGCGACAGCCGGATCCGGGTCGACGGTGGCCACGAGGACCGCCCCGGCGGGCTCGACGTGCTGGGCGAGACCGGCTCGTGCGCCGACGCCGACGAGGGCGATGCGGAACGGCTGGGCGTCGGAGGGAGGTGTCACGAGCGACTCCTGGAGGTGGTGGGGACGGTGGGGAGTCCGTGGGCGCTTCCCTCTGTCGCGAGGGGCGCGAAGGCGGCGAGGGCCGCGAGCCCGCGCACGACCATCGACCCGGGGTCGTCGTCGACGTCGAGGCGGCAGCGCTCCCACGCCTCGGGCAGGGCCGCCTCGCCCGCGGCCGCGACGACGGCGTCCGCGTACCCGGCATACCTCGTGGCACCTCCGCCGAGGACGACTCGCTCCGGGTTGAGGAGGGTGACGAGCATCCCGACGGCACGGCCGAGGGCCGTGCCCGCGCTCGTGACGACCCGGACGGCACGCGGGTCCCCTGCGGCGAGGAGACGCGCCACCTCGGGCCCACGCCGGCCTAGGGTCCGTTCGATGCTGCGCCCGGACGCGACCTCGTCGAGGACCGGTCCCCCGCCACCGGTCAGCGATGTCGGCACGCTGCCCAGCTCACCCGCCCATCCGGAGCTGCCGGCGAGCACGCGTCCGCCGGTGAGCACCGACGCGGCGATGCCGGTGCCGGAGACGACCGCGACCACGTCCTGCAGCAGCGGCTCGCGGTGACACACCCCTGCCAGCGCGGCCCGTACGTCGTTGACGACCACGGCGGCCGGACCCACCGCGGTGGGCGCGGGCGACCACCCGGCGAGCCGCGGAAGGACGTCGGAGACGAGCACCCGACCGTCGTCGACGAGTCCCGGGACCGCGACCGCCACCGCCGACGCGTCGGGGTGGGCCTCGACGAACGCGCCGACGAGGGCGTCGAGGCGGGCGCCGTCCGTGTCCGGACCCGTCTCGTGGCGTGCCTCGGCACGCACCCCGCCCTCGGCGTCGCACGCCCGGAGCAGCAGCTTGGAGCCGCCGACGTCCGCCACGACCACCAGCCCGGTCATGCGCGTGCCTCGCAGGTGGGCGCCGTCACCGCGACGACCTGACCAGTCACGCCCCGGTGGGCCACACCGGCCCCGCCTCGGTCCACGTGACGCCGGCGTTGCGGCACAGGCAGAACGGATGCCCGACCGGGTCGGCGTAGACGCGCCAGCCGTGGCCGTCGCCCCCGACCGCGTCGTGGAGCAGGGTCGCGCCCAGTGCCACGACGCGCGCGTGCTCCGCCTCGACGTCGTCGACCTCGAAGTCGAGGTGGAACTGCTTGGGGTGCCCGCCCCCGGGCCACTGCGGGGCGCGGTAGTCCTCCACGGGCGTGAAAGCCAGCTCGACCGGCCCGACCTGCAGGCCCGCCCAGCTCGCCCGACTGCCGGGCTTCACCGGGAGCCCCGTCACCTGGGAGTAGAACGCGGCCAGCTCCAGGGCGTCGGGGCAGTCGATGATGACGTCGGTGAGTCGGAGCACGCCCGGATCCTGCCACAGGGGCACGGCCCCGGTCACTGCCCGTTCCAGGTGCTCCGCCGCCCACTCGACGAGGTGACGCGGTCCAGCGAGCCCGCTCGAACCGCGCCATGGCGCACTTCCAGCCACCCGCCGACCCGTATGCCCGCTCGAACCGCGCCATGGCGCACTTCCAGCCACCCGCCGACCCGTATGCCCGCTCGAACCGCGCCATGGCGCACGTGAAGCCGCAGGGCGAGGGCCAGTGCGAGCGGCCGGGCGCGACCCGGGCGGCTCGGGACAAGGCGGCCGGACGGGCAGGTGCGGGCACGACAGGGGCGGGCCGGAACCCTCATGCTGTAGAGAGCAGGAGGCCCCATGCTCGCCACCACGCGATCCCGCGCCCGTCGCAGTTTCCTGCTGCGACGCTGGAGCCGGCGCGCCCGCGGGCTGCTCGGCGGCCTGCTGTCCGTCGTCTCCGGCCTGGCGCTGTGGGTCGCCCTGCTCGGCGGCATCCTCGCCGTCGGCGTCACCGTCGACAAGGACTCGGGGCTCGACCCGGCCCTGCGCCCCGAGATCCTGGCCGCCTGGCTGTGGGTCGCCGCCGTCGGGGTGTGCGCCCGGTATGCCGCGCGCACCCTCCGCGCCATCCCCCGGCGAATGGTGTTGTGGCTGCGCCGGTTCCGGCACACCGACTCGATCCTGGCCGTGTCGACCGCGCTCGACCACCTCGGGCACTCGTGGCGCGTGGTCACCCTGGACGACGCGACGGCCGAGCCCTCCGGCGCGGCGGCCGGCCTGCGGCTGACCACGTCGGCGGCCTCCGTCGTGCACCGCGGCGTCGCGGCGATCACGCGGTGGATCTCGACGTGGGGCGTCTGGGTGGTGCGCGCCTACCTGGCCGCCTGGGTCGCCCTGGTGGCCTGGACCGTCGCGCACGGCGAGCCGTTCGCCGTGCTCGACGCGCTCGGCGGCGACTGGCGGCAGTGGCCGGTGCCCGCCGTCGTGGCCGCCAGTCGGTTCCTCGCCGGCGCGGCCGTCGTGACCTTCGCCGGGCTCCTGGGCTTCGTCGCGGTCTACGTCGTCCTGCTGCCACTGCTGCCCGTCGTGATGATGGCCGGCTCGGTCGGCGAAAGCGTCCGGCGGGCCGAGCTCCACAAGCGGCAGACCGTGACGACACTGGCCGAGCTGACGCAGGTCTCCGCCACGGTCGCCGCGGGATCCGGTGCGGCGGTGGCGCCCCGACTCACCGTGCTCACGGTCGCCACGCCCATCTGGCGCGAGGCCGTGCTCGCGATGGCCAACCGGTGCCACGCCGTGCTGCTCGACGTGTCGACCGCGTCCGAGGCGCTGCTGTGGGAGGTGCGCGAGCTCGGGACTGGTGGCCCACCGGTGGTGTTCGTCGGCGAGGAGGCCGCAGTGACGCGGCTGCTCGCGCCGACCGGTGCAGGGCTGGGCGCCGAGGACTCCGCGCTGCGCCGGGCGCTCGACGACTGCGAGGTCATCACCTACCGCACCACCGCGTGGGGTCGGGTGCGCTTCCAACGCGCGCTCTACGGCGCGCTCGAGACGACCGCGCCGCCACGGCTGACCCTCGCCGGTGCCCGTCGGTGGGCCGTGACGTGCGTCGCGGTCGTCGTCGTGGCCGTCGGATCGTGGCAGGCGATCACCATCGCGGCGGCGTGGCCGTGGTCGCGGCTCGTCGACTAGCGGTCGGCTCGGGTCGCGCCTGCCCTGCACGTGTCGCCGGGGAGCTGGCTCGTCACGCGTCCAGTTTGTCGTGTCGGTCGCGGGCCCGTTCCACCGCAGGCAGATTCGTCTCGCACCAGCGCAGAATCGCGTCGACGGGTTCGCGCAGGGTCTTGCCGAGCGGGGTGATGCGGTACTCCACCGCAACCGGGCGGGCATCGAGCACCGTCCGCACGACGATACCGTTGCGCTCCAGCCGCCGCAGCGTGGCGCTGAGCGACTTCTGGGAGGCGGGGACGCGACGGCGCAGCTCGTTGAAGCGGCACGGACCCTCGCAGAGCTCCTCGAGCACGTGCACCGACCACTTGTCGAGCACCTGGTCGAGCAGCTCGCGGTAGGCGGGGGTGGCGAGGGCACCTGCGGTTTCCGTCACGGCACCTAGGCTAGTTGAAGTGCCTTCTGCGCACCAGGTATCACTGGGATACCTACTTCAGAGAGGTCACCCATGACCACCCAGCTCCTCAACCCGGCCGCCCTCCCCCACGTGCCGATCTACCACCAGGTGGCGGTCACCGACGGCGCGCGCACCATCTACGTCGCGGGCCAGGTCGCCGTCGACGCCGACGGCACCCGGATCGGCGACGGCGACCTCGCGGCCCAGGTCGCACAGGTCTACCTCAACCTCCACGCGGCCCTCGCCGCAGCCGGCGCGAGGTTGTCCGACCTCGTCAAGGTGACGGCATACCTCGTCGACTGGCGACCGGAGAAGATGGCCGACGTGCGCGACGGCATGGAGCGTGCCGCGCGAGCGCTCGGCGTCGAGGTGTCGCTCCCGCCGCTCACCGGCGTCGGCGTCGCCGCCCTGGCCGAGCCCGGCCTCCTCGTCGAGGTGGACGGCGTCGCCGTGCTGCCGTGACGCCGGCGGCGGACGTCTCGACCGCTCAGCCGTCGGCCGCCTCAGCCGTCGGCCACCTCGGTCTCACCGTCCGCACCGTCGCCGCCTGCCGCCGCGCCCGACCCGGTCAGCAGGGTCGTCAGCACGAGGTCGAAGAGGCGGTCGGCCCGCGCCTTCTGGCCGGGCTGGTCGCCCAGCCAGGCGAGGGCGGACACCAGGACGAAGAGGTCGGCACCGTCGACGTCGGCGCGCACCGCGTCGGCCGACTGGGCATCGGCGAGGAGGCGGGCTCCTGCTGCCTTGAGGGCCACGCACGAGTCGTGGAGCGCCGACTCCGGCTCCTCGATCGCCCGCACCATCGAGGTCACCACGCCGTGGTACTCGGTGGTGAAGGTGACGAACTCACGTAACCAGCCTGCCAGTGCGGCAGCGGGCGCCGCCCCGAACGAGCCTCGTCCGCGCCGGCCGTCAACGCGTCGAAGCTCGACCGGAGCAGGGCCGCGAGCAGCGCCTCCCGGCTCGGGAAGTGCCGCAGCAGGGTCGCGAGCCCGACGTCGGCGGTGCGGGCGATGTCGCGCATCGAGGCCTCTGCGCCGTGCTCGCGGATGACCGCATCGGCGGCGACCAGCACCCGGTCGCGCACCCGTGCCGACACCCGGACCGGGCGAGCTCCTCGTGCGGGTGCACGCCGTCGGGCTCAACCCGCCGGACTGGTACGCCCGCGAAGGTATGCCGGGTGTGCCCGAAGCGCTCAAGCCGCCGGTCTCGATGCCGCTCGTCCCCGGCACCGACGTCTCGGGCGTCGTGGCGGCCGTCGGTCCCGACGTCGACGACCACCTCCTCGGTTCAGAGGTGTTCGGGCTGCTCAACTTCCCCGTCACCCTGCAGGCCGGCGCCTACGCCGAGTACGCCGTCGCCCGCGTCGGCGACGTCGCGCCCAAGCCGGCGCAGCTCGCCCACGCGCACGCGGCCGCGCTGCCGATGTCGCTCCTGACGGCCTGGCAGTTCCTCGTCGAGCTCGGGCACGGGCACCCGTCGCCGTTCCAGGCCGCCCCCCACGTGCCGAAGCCGCTGGGGCCGGGCACGACCGTCCTCGTCAACGGCGCCGCCGGTGGCGTCGGGCACCTCGCCGTGCAGGTCGCGAAGTCGTGCGGCGCCCGAGTGATCGCGGTCGCCTCGGGTCGCCACGAGGCCTTCCTCCGCGCCCTCGGCGCCGACCAGTTCATCGACTACACGGTGCAGTCGCCCGAGGACGTCGTGCGCGACGTCGACGTGGTGCTCGACTGCGTCGGCGGCCCGACGAGTCGCCGCTTCCTGCCGACGCTGGCCCGGGGCGGCCACCTCTACCCCGTCTACTTCGGCGAGTTCGACGACGAGGAGAACGCCCGGCTCGGCGTGACCGTCACCTCGACACAGGTGCGGTCCAGCGGTGCGCAGCTGGCGGAGGTCGCCCGGCTCGTGGAGGACGGGAGGCTGCGCGTCGCGATCGACAGCAGCTTCGCCCTCGCGGACGCCCGGGCCGCGCACGAGCGCGCGGCGGGTGGCCACCTGCAGGGCAAGATCGTGCTCCGCGTCGCCCCCGGAGAGGATGCGGCAGCCTGATGACGGCGCCCGTGAGTGGGAGCACCTCGCCCGACCCGCTCCCCCGGCTCGCCCCGGGGACGCGCGCATGGTTCGAGATGGTCGGCCGGGTGGTCTGCGACACCGCCGGATCGGTCGGCCTGCCTGCCGACCTCGACCTGTCGATGGTCGAACGCTACAGCGACGGCGCGCCGCTGCCCGACGGCCCGGAGCACCTCGTGCAGGGCATCCGCATCGACGTCGTCGCGGGCCGGGCCTCCTTCCGCGTCGGCGTCGGGGCGCACGAGACGGCGGACGTCACGGTGGTGGTGACCGCCGACGGCGCCCGTCGCCTCAACGGGCTCGTCGTCGGCGACCCGGCCCACGCCGCGACCCGCGAGGCCCTCCTCCGATCGGGCGAGCTGCGTGTCGAGGGCGACCCGTCGCCGCTCGCCGCGGTCCTCGCCGGTGCGCACGACCCGATCGTCCACCGCACGCTGCCGGCCGCGGCGCGGTAGGCCGCCGCCGGTCAGCCCCGGCGCAGGGTGTCGATGAGCACGTCGGAGCCCGGGCGCAGCGGCTGCACCTCGCCCGTCGCCTCGAAGCCGTGCCCCAGGTAGAGACGGCGGGCGCGGTCGTTGCCCTGGGTGACGTGGAGCACGACGGGCCGGCCCTCACGGTCGGCCCCTGCGAGGAGCTGCTCGAGGATGCGTGCGCCCAGGCCCTGACCTCGCGACGTCGGGTCGACCCACATCCCCACACGAACGCGTCGTCGGCGTCACCGGGGAGGTGCAGGCCGCCCATGGCGACCGGACGGTCGTCGGTGAACGCGAGCACCACCGGGCCGGAACCGGCGGCTCGCGCACGCCACACGTTCGGAGCCTGCGCGGACGCGTCGTCCAGCAGGATCCCGAAGGCGTCGGGTGAGTCCGCCAGGGCCCTCAGGCGCACGGCCCGGAAGTGCTTCCAGTCGCTCGGTCCGATGGTTCGAAGCTGCATCCCCATCGCCTGAGGCTATCCGCCGGTCGTGCTGGAACTCGGCATGCTCGTCACAGCTCAGGCTGCACGACGGAGAGGGCGACATCCCGAGGCACGTGTCGATGACGGGTCCGCAGTACCATCCCAGCCATGCGCGAGCGGATGCGGACCTGGTCACGCCGGAGGCGCGTGACGTTCGTGCTACGCCTCGCCCTCGCCTCGTTCCTCATCCGCCACGCCGTCCTCCGACTTACCGACTCCCCAGCGGTGCACCTGACGGTCAGCACCGTGCTCGTGGTCGTCCTCGGCTGGGTCACCGCCGCCTTCTTCCGCGTGCTGCTGGCCGAGTCGGCCGAGGAGGCCGAGCGCAACCCGAGGCCATGGTGAGTCCCGGCCGCGACGGTTCCTCGCAGCCCGACGTCCTGCGGACCCCGCGCCTGTCCCTGCGGCGGCCGGTGCCGGCCGACGCGGCAGCGGTCCTGCAGATCCTCTCCGACCCGGCGGTCGCCCGACACCACCCGTCCGAGCTGGTGACCGAGCTCGACGACGTCGAGGCTCTCGTGCGGCGTTGGCTGGGGCACTGGGAGCAGCACGGCTTCGGCAACGCCTGCGTCTTCGAAGAGGGCACGGGCCTGCTGGTGGGCAACGCCGGAGTCCGGTGGACGACCGTCGACGGCGGCCGGGGACTCAACCTCATGTACCGCTTCAGCCCTGCGACGTGGGGACGGGGCTACGCCACGGAGGCCGCGGACGGACTGCTGGGCTGGGTGCGGGCGGCGCTCCCCGACGAGCTCGTCGTCGCACGGATCCGCCCCGCCAACCTGTCCAGCCAGAGGGTGGCGACCAAGGTGGGCCTCCGCCGGGATCCTGACCTCGACGCGCAGGGTGACGACGGGGTGGAGTGGGCGTTCACCAACCGCTCGTGACGTCGGCCGAGGGATGTCGGCCACTGCGCTTCCCCGAGCGCGGCACCCATCGTCCCAACCCGTCCGGGGAACGGGCAGAGTGCAGGCACCGAACGACGTCAGGTGGCGCCATGGCGAGACAGGCTCCGGCGGGCTCGGCGCGACGACGGTGGACCGTCGCGTGGATCGTGCGGGTCACCCTCGCGGCCGCCGTGGCTGGCGCGGTGTGGGTCGCCGATCGTGTCTTCGACTCGGCCTGGGTCGCCGCCGCTGTGGGCAGCCTCGTCCTGACGACCCCGTGGACCGTCTATCTGCTCGTCACGCACCGTCGAAGCAGTGCCGGCACTGGGGAGATGTGGAACGGAGCCGTCCGGCGCCGACGCCGGAGGAGCCCGGACCCGACAAGGAGTCGCCCCCGACTCGATGACCTGACCGCGACACGGCCGATTCGACGACCTCGAACCGGCGCGGTGCCGGCGCCGTCGACACGGCCGAGCCCCACGTAGGCTCGCGCCATGGGGGCCACTGCACCGGAACCGGGGTCGTTCACGCCGCTACCCGTCCGACGCGTCCGCCGCTCCGAGGACGCCACGCTCCAAGCCGGCGAGTGGCCCGCCACCCTGGCACCGATCGCCCACGTCCTCGAGAAAGGGCTGGAGCTCGGCCCCACGACCATCGTCGTCGGGGAGAACGGGACCGGAAAGTCGACGTTCGTCGAAGCAGTCGCCACGGCATACGGGCTCGGCGCGGAGGGCGGGTCCACGGGGGCCAGGCACACCACCCGGCCAACGGAATCGCCTCTCGCGCAGTCGATCTCGCTCCTGCGCGGGGCCGGCGCGTCGCGGTGGGGATACTTCCTGCGCGCCGAGACCATGCACGGCCTCTTCACCTACCTCGAGGACAACCCGTCGCGGCGCGGTGAGCCCGCCTTCCACGAGCTGAGCCACGGCGAGTCCTTCCTCGCCATGCTCAACAGCAACCGGTTCACGGGCGAGGGCTTCTTCGTCATGGACGAGCCGGAGGCGGGCCTGTCGTTCCACGCGCAGCTGGCCCTCGTCGGGGCGCTCATGCAGCTCGTCGGCCAACCCGGCGTGCAGGTCCTCGTCGCGACGCACTCCCCCGTGGTCGCCAGCGTCCCCGGCGCACGCATCCTCGAGTTCGACGACGACGGCATCCACGAGCGCGCCTGGGACGAGCTCGACGTCGTCGACCACCACCGCCGCTTCCTCGAGGCCCCCGAGCGCTACCTGCGCCACCTGCTCCCCTGAGACACCTCGGCGAGCGCGTCGAGCTCGGGGGCACTCCACACGGACGTGTCGGCATACGGCACAGTGAGGGACGTGTGCAGCAGGGCACGAGAACTGCTGCCTCCACGGGGAGACGGCGGGAGGAAGCGGTGCGTCAGGACGCGAGCGTGATGCACGTCGACGCCGACTCGTTCTTCGCCTCCGTCGAGACACGGCACAAGCCGTCCCTGGCGCGCACCCCGGTCCTGGTCGGCGGCGCGGGCCCCCGAGGGGTCGTCGCCACCGCCAACTACGAGGCGCGCGCCTTCGGATGCCGTTCCGCCATGCCGATGTCCCAGGCGCGCGTCCTGTGCCCCACCGCGATGGTGCTCACGCCCCGGTTCGGCGCGTATGCCGCCCACAGCGCGCTGATCATGGACACCCTGCGGCAGCTGTCGCCCCTCGTGCAGCCGGTCAGCCTCGACGAGGCGTTCGTCGACCTGGCCGCGGGCCCCTTCGCGGCCGACCCGGTGGTCGCCGCCGACCTCGCACGCCGTCTCGTCTACAACCGGTGCGGCCTCGTCGTCTCCGTCGGGCTGGGACGTTCGAAGCTCATCGCGAAGCTGGCCTCCGACGAGGACAAGCCGCACGGGTTCACCGTGGTGCCGGGTGACGACGAGGACGAGTTCCTCATGCCGAAGCCGGTGGGCGCGCTGTGGGGTGTCGGGCCGGCCACGCAGGCGACCCTGCGCACGTTGGGCATCCGCACGGTCGCCGACCTGCGCGCGGCAGCGCGGGATGAGCTGGTGCGGGCCCTCGGCGAGGCGGCCGGGTGGAACCTGTATCGGCTGGCGCGCGGGGACGACCCGCGACCGGTCGTCGTCGAACGCGAGGCCAAGAGCGTCGGCGCGGAACAGACCTTCGCCCAGGACCTGCTCCGCTGGGAGCTGCCGGGCGCGCTCGACGCCGTGTTGGCGCGAGCCCTGCGTCGGCTCGCCCGTCACGGCGGGGGTGCCCGGACCGTCACCGTCAAGGTCCGGCTGTCCGACTTCACGACGCTGACCCGCTCGGTCACGCTGGCCCACCCGACCGCCGAGGCCGACCAGCTCCGGGAAGCCGCCACTGCGGCCCTCACAGCGGCGAAGGCGGTCGAGCCGGTGCGGCTGCTCGGAGTGTCGCTCTCCGGGCTCACGCACTGGGCGCAGCTGCGCCTGCCGGAGGACGCCACCGGCTCCGGCGTCGAGGACCCGGACTCCCTGAAAGTCACCACCGAACCGCTTTCCGTCGGAACAGCTCCGGGCGAGCCGCTCCCGGCGGTTGAGGGGACTGGATCACGTGACGGCGAGGTCCTCGACGAAGCTGCGTTGCGATCGTTCGCGGACGACGAGCCGGAGGACTCCGACGAGGAGCGGCTTCCCGCGCCACTGACCCTGCACACCGTCGCGGTCGGGCTCGACGTCGCACATCCGGAGCACGGCGCCGGCTGGGTGGTGAAGTCCGAGGACGGCCACGTCACGGTGCGGTTCGAGGGCCCGGGCACCGGACCGGGCCCGGAGCGCACGTTCGACGTCCGCCGGGAGCCGTTGATGCGCGTGGCCCCGCCGGAGCCGTGCCCTCCGCCACGCCTCACGTCCCTGGCCGGCCTGGGCGAGGTCGAGGACCTCACCGCGAAGCTGTTGCTCCCGGGCACGGCGCCGCCAACCCCATGAGATCCCTTGCGCTGATCTTGCGCGAACCCATAGGCGCAGGCGGTGTCGCACCACGGGTTGCGCTCGTAGTGTCCTTCTCGGGCCTGGGAAGCCCGATGGCCGGGGCCGGTGGGACGGACCGGGTCGGTCCGGTGGTCATGGGGCTCCGGGCCTGGGGAGGGATGGTTGACATGAGTGCTGGCGCAACGGCGGATCTGTGGGTGGACGAGTGGGCCAAAGAGGCCAGCTGTTCCGGCCAGGACCCTGAGGCGTTGTTCGTGCGGGGCAAGGCCCAGCACGACGCGAAGGCGATCTGCAAGACGTGCCCGGTGCTCGCGCAGTGCCTGGCAGAGGCGCTCGACAGCCGGGCGGAGTTCGGTGTGTGGGGAGGCATGACCGAGCGGGAGCGCCGAGCCCTTCTCCGGAAGCGCCCGGACATCGCGTCGTGGAAGTCCGCGCTGCGGTCCGGCATGGCCTCGCAGGCCCGGTAGCCGGCTCCACCGGCGCTCCACCACTGCTCCATCAGGCTGCTCCCGCAGCGCGGCACCGTCTCGTGACGCGACCGTGTCTCAGCGTCCGGGGCCGCGTCATCGGGTGACGTCCTGGATCATCTCGTCGAGCCTCGGGCCACCGACGTGACGACTCGGGGCTGTGGAGCCGCACGCCGAAACGCCCTTGCAGCCGGTAAGGGAGCCTTCGCGCCCCTCGGACAGCAACGGCGCTCCCACCGACGTGCCCCTGCGCGATCGCGTTCTCGCTCAAGGCGAACGCCCATCTGGTCAGCAGCCGGTGCGCCTCGCGCAGGCGCTGCGCGGGAGCGACCTCGTGCGTGTCCGCGCTCCCACGACTCCGCTCGATCTGGAACGACCCGTCGGAGGGCAGGAGCGCCTGCGCACACGACTGCCCCGACGCGACCACGCCCTTCTCGACGATGAGCCACGAACCGTCACCCGCCGCGAGGTCCTCGACGCCGCAGTCGTCGAGGCGGTCGTGCGCGTGCCCCGCTCCGGCCTCACCGGCGGCGCTGAGCCGGAGACCCTCATCGGTTCACGGTTCACGGCTCACGCGGCAGCCGCCGCGCGGCCGCCGCGCGACGGACTCCCTAGGCTGGTTGCCATGGTGGAGCGGGCAGCGTTCGGGGAGTTCCTACGGGCCCGGCGGGAGCGGCTGAGCCCCGAGGACGTGGGGCTGCCACGGGGACCACGCCGGCGTGTTGACGGGCTTCGCCGCGAGGAGGTCGCTGCGCTCGCGGGGATCAGCCCCGACTACTACATGCGCCTGGAACAGGGCCGAGACCACACCCCGTCGACGCAGGTGGTGAACGCGATCGCCGGTGCGTTGCGGCTGGATGCGCCCACGACGGCATACCTGCACCGCCTGACTCACGGCGCAGGGCGTCGTCACCGCACACGACCCCGCGCGCTGGCGCCCGGGCTGCGTGACCTGCTGCTCACCCTCGAGGGCACCGTGTCCGCGTTCGTCCAGGACGAGGTCTTCGAGGTGGTCGAGGCCAACGCGCTGGCCACGGCGCTGTGCCCGGCCTTCGCGACAGGTGTGAACCTCATCCGGGCGACGTTCACGGAGCCCGCCGTGCGCATGCTCTACGACGACTGGGAGACCGTCAGCCGGGAGGCCGTGGCCGGCCTCCGCGCGACAGCGGGTGCCGAGGCCGAGAACGCGCGGCTCACGGACCTGGTCGACGAGCTGTCCCAGGCCAGCCCGGAGTTCCGGCAGCTGTGGAACCTTCACGAGGTCGTCCCCAAGCTCGCCGGTCGACGCATGATGCACCACCCCGTCGTCGGCACGCTGAGGCTGCACCACGAGAAGCTGCCCGTACCCGGCAGCGGCGGACTGATGCTCGTCCTGCACCACCCGGAGCCCGGAGACGCCGCATTCCGTTCCCTCGTTCGCACCGTCGCGCACTGAGCTGCACGATCGGGGCGGTCACACGAGAGCCCGGGCGCCGCCGCCGACGCTCGACCACGTCGACGACGCGGTCGCTCGCGGCCAGACGTGAAGCGTGGAGCCGGGCTCTGCGAGATGTTCCGGTGCTGCCGAGGTCGTGGTGTTCGCGAAACCTCCTGTCGTGGTGCAGGTCTCGCGGTCTTCGAGGTGGAGTCAGCCGAGCAGTGCCAGCGAGCGTTCCCACAGACGATCCGCGTTGTCGGGGTCGATGGCGTATGCGGCGACACCGTCGAGCTCCGGGGTGCGGTGGGTGACGACCTCGGCTTCGTTCCCGTCCTCGAAGTAGCGCCCGCCAACGCCTTCCAGGAGGGGTGACGTCGCGAGGAGCAGGGTGGTGGCTGCACCCTGCTGCGGTGTCTTACGGCGCTCGGCCGGGGTCCGGAGGCCACCGGTGTGGCGCTGCAGATTGGTGGCGATGGCACCGGGCATCACTGCGTTGGCGGTGATGCCGTCGGCGCCCCACCGCCTGGACGCCGCGACCGCGAAGAGAGTCGTCGCAGACTTCGACTGCCCGTAGGCCACGATCGGGTCGTAGGGCCTGAAGTCGAAGTGCAGGTCATCGAAGACGACAGGTGAGAAGAGGTGGCCGCTCGAGCTGACGGAGACGATGCGAGCAGCTCCGGCCTCAGCCAGGGCCGGGTGCAGGCCCTGGGCCAGTTCGAAGTGGCCCAGGTAGTTCGTCGCGAACTGCAGCTCCCAACCGTCGGGTGTGCGCTGCAGCTCGGGGATGGCCATGACGCCCGCGTTGTTGATGAGGATGTCGAGCGGCCCGTCCCAGCGGGCGATGAAGTCGTGGATGCTCGCACGGTCGGCGAGGTCCAACGGAAGGACGCGCAGGTTCTGGTGGCCGGTCGAGGCGGCGACGTCGGCGGCCGCCCGATTGCCGGCCTCGACGTCGCGCACCCCCATCGTGACGTCCGCGCCGAGGGCGGCCAGTGCTCGGACCGTCTCCAGGCCGAGGCCCGAGGCGCCGCCCGTGACGACGACCGCCTTTCCGGTCAGGTCGATGCCCCTGGTGACCTCGGCGGTGGTCGAGGCGAAGCCGAACGGGGTGGTGATGCGTGCCATGGGTTTCCTTGTCATGAGGGCTCATCGATCGAGTGGTGCTCGACCGTCGACCCGGTTCAACGCCGTGCTGGCCTCCGGCCCTCCCGCCCAGCCAAGCCCAGCGCATCCTGGGTACGCCGGGGCTACCGTGTCGCTACCGGCGCCGCTGAGACCGAAGTCGCCGAGGTCGCGGCGACGGGCTCTCGAGTCCGGGGCACCGAGCCTTCGTCGTGAGGCACGAGACGACGGAGGATGGACCCTTCCTGTTCGATGCGGACGCGCGCGTGGCATCTGGGCGTAACGTAGTGCTGCCCGGTCGCCGGACCACGCCGCGTTGACGGAGGCGTGCGATTCACCGCGGGTCATGTCCGGACAGGGAGTCCTCCCAGCACATCACGAGCAGGTCGTACCGGTAGCTCGACGCCCTCGGACGACGAAGCTGCCACCCGTCGTCGGGTGCAGTCTCGAGCAAGTGCAGCGCTCCCCCAGCGACGCCCCGTACGGAGTCGTCGCTGGGGCGATCGAACAACGGGAGCAGCACCTCGCGCTCTTCTGCAGAGAGCGCTTGCGGAACGGCCGCGATGGCAGCGGCGAAGTGGTCGACGGAGCGGGCGTCCAACGCCTCCTCTGGCGGTAGGGGCCCGAACGCAGCCAAAGCCCGAACCTCGGGTCGAACGGAGCTGAGGCACTACTGCGCCTTGCTGCCCATCCGCCACGGCGAGTCCGTCAAGACGGTCCAGGCCCGGCTGGTGCACGCCAGCGCGAGCGAGACGCTCGACACCTACAGCCACCGATCGCCCGACCACGACGAGCGCACGAGGGCCGCCGTCGACGGAGTCCTCCGAAATCTGGCGGACTTATTCAGGACTAACGGGGGTGAGGAGACACATCACCGCAGGTCAGGGGCCTGAAAGTGGATGAGTCGGCCGATACGCCGGGTTCTGTTCCGCTCCCCCGTTACCAGGAGTGCGGCGACGGCCATCCATCTAGGCCGACCATTGCTGGCCGGCTCGAGCGTCCTACCCGCGCACTCGACCGGGCCGGTCTCCCCGACGCCCGAGGGCGTCGATCATGCGCTGTCTGGACTTGCTCCGAGTGGGGTTTACCGAGCCGCTCCAGTCACCTGGAGCGCTGGTGGTCTCTTACACCACCGTTTCACCCTTACCGGCTGCCGAAGCATCCGGCGGTCTGTTCTCTGTGGCACTGTCCCGCGGGTCACCCCGGGTGGCTGTTGGCCACCACCCTGCCCTGTGGAGCCCGGACGTTCCTCGGCAGGGCCGAGGCCCTGACGCGACCGTCTGGCCGACTCATCCGCGCCCATCATAGGGCCCGTATGCCACCGGTCCCGTATGCGCCCACCTGCCCCGGGCGACCGGGTCGCCCCACGCCCCGGCGGGCCCTGTCAGAGCGTGTCAGAAACGGTCAGAGGCGGCGGAAGGCGAGCACGGCGACGTCGTCGTGCCGGTCGGGATCGGAGACGAGCTCGGCCAGGTCGGCGAGGACGAAGTCGAGCTCGCTGTCGTCGTCGACCTGCGTGAGCAGCTCGCGGGCCGCGAGCTCGAGCCGGTCGAGACCCGTGCCGATGCCCTCGCTCCGGCGTTCGACGAGGCCGTCCGTGTAGAGCAGCAGCAGGTCGCCCCGGCGGAACGGCAGTCGCACCGAGCCGCGCGGCACCTCGCCGAGGCCGTGGACCGGCGAGCCGTTCTCGGTGACGAACCGCACCTCGCCGTCGTGCACGAGGACGGGCGGCGGGTGGCCCGCCACGACGAGTGCGAGCTCGTCCGCGGCCGGGTCGAAGAGCGCGTAGACCGACGACGCCATCTGGGTCGGCGGCTCGACGCCCATGAGCCGGTCCATGGCGCCGGCGACCGCCTCCGGGGACGGGTCTTGGGTCGCGAGCACCCTTGCGGCAGAACGCATCCGGGATCCGGCAGCCGCTGCGTCGACGCCGCGACCCATGACGTCACCGAGCACGACGCTGACGCGCCCGTCGTCGAGCACACTGACGTCGTAGTAGTCCCCGCCGACGTCGGTGCGGCCGGCCTGGCGGTAGACGGTGCCGATCTGCCAGCCGTCGGGCTCCGGCAGGTCCTGCGGCAGGAGGGTCGCCTGCAGCACCGCGGCGACCCGGCGCGTCTGCGAGTAGAGGTCCGCGTTGTCGATCGCGAGCCCCGCACGGCGGCCGAGGTCCTCGGCGAAGGCGACGTCCTCGGCCGTGTAGCGCCGCCCGGACTCGGCGGCCGCGAACGTCAGGACGCCGAGCACGCGCTCCTTGGCCGTGAGCGGCACCGACATCGCGCTCTGCAGGCCGAGCCGGCGCGCGAGCGCGAGGTGCTCCTCGTCACGGGCAGCGGTAACGAGCATCTCGTCGGTCACGGACTCGAGCAGCACGCTCTTGCCGGTGCGTGCCACGTAGGCGGCGGAGCCCGGGCGCTCGGGGTCCGGCGGCCACCGGGTCTCGAGGTCCTTGGCCAGCTGCACGCGGTCGGGGTCGGCGTGCGCGACGGCGAGGGTGCGCAGCACCCCGTCGTCGACCATCTGCACCGCGCACCAGTCGGCGTGCGCGGGCACGGCGAGCGAGGCCACCTGGCCGAGCGTCTCGCGGTAGTCGAGCGAGCTCGCGAGCGCCTCGGACGCGTGCGCGAGGAACTCGAGCTGGGCGGCGCGCGCCGCGCTCTGGGACTCGGCCCGCAGCCGCAGCATCGTCTGCGCGCAGATGTCGCTCAGCACCCCGAGCACCGACAGCTCCTCCGGCTCGACGGGCTCGTCCCGACCGTCGAAGCGGAAGCCCACGGCGCCGATGACCCGGCCGTCGGTCCGGGAGATGAGCGGGAGCGTCACGGACGACCGCTCGGTGCCGTCGTCGAGGAGGGGGTAGCGCCGCGCCATGTCGTCGCGGCTCCGCACCGAGACGACCCGGCCCGTGCGCACCGCCTCGGTGAGCGGCGACGCGGTCTCGAGGTCCCAGGTCGCCCACTGGCGCGCCTCGACCGGCGTCAGCCCGTGGGTGGCGATGGTGCGCAGCCGCGTCTCGCCCAGCCGCACGGCGAGCACGGCCCGCGAGGCGCCCATGACCTCGGAGGCTCCCTCGGTGATCGTCTCCGTCAGGTCGTCCATCGTCGTGGCGGAGGCGACGCGCGCTGCGATCCGGGCGAGGGCGGCGACGCGGGGGGCCACCGCAGGGTCGGTCCCGAGCTCCTGCCACGGCACATTCATGGCGACATCTTGACACCCGGACGAGCCAAGTGCCCACGCATGGCGCAGAAGTGGGAGCATGACCGGGTGACAAGCGGGTCGGTCGTCGCCGGGAGAGAGATCGGCCGCGTCGAGTTCGGCCCCGACGACCTGCGCACGGTCCGCGAGATCGTCCGGGCGGTCGCCGTCGAGCGCATCCCCGACCGGGTCGACAACGCGGTGCTCGCGGTCTACGAGGTGGCGGTCAACAGCATCGTCCACGGCGGCGGGCACGGCCTCCTGCGCATCGACGAGACGCCGGGCGCCCTCGTGTTCACCGTGGAGGACGACGACGGCACCGGCTCCGCACCCCGGCTCTCCGAGGTCGACACCCTCTCGACGAGCGGGCGCGGCCTGCTCATCGCCCAGCGCCTCAGCGACGAGCTGACCATCGAGTCGGGCGCCAGCCGCACCCGCGTGGGCGTGCACCTGCACCTCGCGTCCTGAGCCGGGCCCGAGGCCGGCCCGACGCCGGGGCCGCCCTTCACGTCGCGTCGACGACCTCGATCACCTGGTCGAGGTGCATGAGGCGCACGAGGCGCAGGGTCGACTCACCGCAGAGGAGTCGCAGCCGCGCGCCGGGGCCGGCGGTGCGGTGGTAGAGCCCGATGATGGCCCCGAGACCCGAGGAGTCGAGGAACGTCACGTCCCGCAGGTCGACGACCACGTCTCCGCCGGTCGGCACCTCGAGCTCGTCGAAGGCGTGGCGGACCTCGGGCACCGTGTAGGTGTCGATCTCCCCGCTGAGCCGCGCCGTCGTCGTGCTGCTCGACGTCGAGACGGTGACGCTCATTGCTTCCCTCGGCTTCGGACGGACGGGTGGACAGGGACTCGACGCCCTCCGGTAGCGCCACGGTAGGGGGTGGCCGCACCGGGTGCGGGCGAATCGAGGTCAAGGCGTGACCCTCGTCACACCTCGCTGGTCTCGTCAACGAACCGGGCACCCCGTTCGTCGTGCCAGGGAGACGACGATCGCAACCGACCTCAGGACCATGACCGACCAGAACCCCTCCCTGCCCGACATCCGACCCAGAGCAAAGTTGCTCGATCTCTCCCTGACCCAGCTGCTCGGCGGCTCCATGGCCGCTGCCACGGCCGCCGCGCTGGGCTCGCGCCTCGGCGTCGTCGGCACCATCGCCGGTGCCGCCGTGCTCAGCGTCATCTCCGCGGTCGCGGCGAGCCTCTACACCGGCTCGATGGCGCGGGCGCGCGAGGTGGTCGTGCTCGTGCGCAACCGGCGCGGCGAGCTCGAGCCGGCGACCTCCGCGCAGCGGTCCCGATGGATCTCGGCCGAGACCGAGGGCTCGACCCCGGGCCTGGCCCGGGATTCGACCCTGGACCCGACCCTCGACACGGCCCTCGACACGACCGCGGGCCCCCACCTTCGCTCGACTCCAGCCCCGACCGGGGCGTGGCGCCTGCGACGGCCGGACCGTGCCACGACGCGCCGCATCCTCGCGACGACCGGCGCCGTCTTCGCCCTGGCCGCGGCCTTCGTCACCGGCGTCCAACTGACGACCGGCGCCCAGGTGACCGGCACCAGCATCGGCGGCCGTGCCGTGGCCGGCTCGGGCGACGGCACGACGGGCCGGTCGGACGGGGACGGCGGCCCGGCCTCCCCCGCCTCCCCCGCGAGCACCACGTCCGCTCCCGCCACCCCCGCGGCGACGCCGTCCACCGACGTGCCGGGCAGCACCCCGTCCGGCGACCCGTCGAGCACGCCGTCCGGCTCCACCGAGGCCCCGGGGGCCACCTCCACGGCTCCCGCTGGGACCGGGCCCGCGCCGACGCCCAGCAGCGCGGTCGGGACGGGCGGCGCCGGCGCGACGGACGGCTCGAGCGCGGGCTCAGGTGCGGGCTCAGGTGGAGGCTCGGGCGCTGGCGCCGACACCGGGGCCGGCACGGCACCGACCGCCCCCGTGGCACCGACGGGCACCCCGGCACCCTGACTCGTCAGGCCGGCACGAGGGTCAGCGTGATCGTGCCGCTCGCGACGTCGGCCGCGTCGACGCGCACCGTCACGGTGGCCCCCGGCGCCGCCTCCCCCGTGGCGCGGGCGACGACGGCGAGCTCGATGAGCTGCACGACGACCCCCTTGCCGTTCACGTCGACGACGACACCCTCGAGGGTGCGGCCCACGTGCGGGTGCAGCTCGGCTGCCTCGACGGCGTCGGTGCACTGGCGCTGCACCCCGTTGGTGCGCCGGTCCGAGGTCGCCATGAGCTCCGGCAGCGACGGCAGGGCCTCGCGCACCCACGTGGGCACCTCGGTGCCGGACGACAGCGCCTCGCACAGCACGAGGCCGAAGCGGTCGACGAGGCGTCGCAGCGGCGCGGTCACGTGGGCGTACGGGCCCGCGACGGCGGCGTGCTCGGGCTGCTCGGGCGCGGCACCGTCGAACGGCGTGTAGCCCGCCCCGCGGAAGAGCGAGGTCGCCTCGTGGATGAGGGCGAGGTGACGGGGGTCCTGCCGGTCGAGGGTGCGCAGCAGCTCGCCGTAGGGGAGGTCCCGCGGCCACGCGACTCCCGCGGCCGCCACCTGCCGCCTGAACCGCGCGAGGTCACGGGGGTCGGGCTCCGGCATGGTCCGCAGGATGCCGATGCCGCCACGGAGCACGAGGTCTGCGGCCCCCATGCCGGCGAGCAGGGAGATCTGGGCGTTCCAGTCCTCCGACGGCACGATCGGGCGGAACGAGATGCGGAAGGCGCCGGAGCCGTCCTCGTCGACGGTCTGCTCGGGCATCGGCAGGCTCGCACCGCCGCGGGCCCGCTCGAGGAGCACCCGCTTCTCCCCCACCTCCTGCAGCAGCACGAGGCACTCCTCGGCGGAGCCGTCCTCGACCGCCCGCTGCACCTGCTCGTAGTCGTAGCGCCGGACGCTGCGCACGAGCGCGCGGTACACCTCGACGGTGGTGCGCTCGCCGTCGGCGTCGAGCGCGATGTCCCAGACGAAGGCCGGGCGCACGGCGTCCGGCAGCAGGCTCGCCGCGCCCTCGCTCAGCTGCGGCGGGTGCAGCTGGACCCGCTCGTCGGGGCAGTAGACGGTCTGGCCGCGCCGCCGCGCCTCGGCGTCGACGTGACCGCCCGCACGGACGAAGGTCGGCACGTCGGCGATGGCGTAGCGCACGCGGTAGCCCACCCCCGCGCGCTCGAGGTGCATCGCCTGGTCGAGGTCCATCGAGCCGGGCGGGTCGATCGTCACGAACGGGACGGCGGTCTCGTCCCGGTCCGGGAGGCTGGCCTCCGCGGCCGCCCGGGCCGCCTCGTCCAGCACGTCGGCGGGGAACGTCTCGGGCACCTCGAACTCGCGCCGGATGGCCCGGAACCGCTCGACGAGCTGCTGGGCCACGTCGCCCGGCTCACCAGACGGACGGAAGACGATGTGTCGGGCGGTCATGGCGTCACCCTACGCACCGGGAGGTGGCCTCCCGCGGCCTGCGCGTCCACCGCTTTGCGCGCGTCGTGTCGTCGAATGGGCTTTCCGCAGCCCCGATGCCTAGGCTGGCCCCCGTGCTGATCCTGCTCCCCCCGTCCGAGGGCAAGACGCCGCCGCGGCGGGGTCGGTCGCTCGACCTCGGAGCCCTGTCGTTCCCGCAGCTCACCCCGCTCCGTGAGGCGCTCGTCGACGCCGTGGCCGGCGTGAGCGGCGAGCCGGACGCGGCGACCACGCTCGGGGTCAGCCCGAACCTCGTCGCCGACATCGAGCGCAACACCCGGCTGGCCACCGGCCCGACCGCCGCGGCCTCCGACGTCTACACCGGCGTGCTCTACCAGGCCCTCGACCTCGGCTCCCTCGACGCCGCCTCGAAGCGGCGCGCGCAGCGCTGGGTCGTCGTCGTCTCCGCCATGTTCGGCGCGCTGCACCTCGGCGACCGCGTGCCGCCCTACCGCGTCAACGTCTGCACGACGCTTCCCGGCGTCGGCCAGCTCACGACCGAGTGGCGGCGCGCGCTCCCCGCCGCGCTCGACGCCGCGGTCAAGCCACGTGAGCTCATCGTCGACTGCCGCTCGAGCACGTATGCCGGCCTCTGGCGTCCGCGCGACGCGCGCGCCGAGCACTGGGTGCACGTCACCGTGCCCGGCGCCTCGCACATGGCCAAGCACACCCGGGGGCTCGTCACCCGCGAGCTCGTGCAGTCCGATGCCCCGCGCAACCCGGTCGCCCTGGCCGAGCGGCTCTCCGAGCGCTTCGACGTCGAGCTCACCGCACCGCCGCGCCCGGGGAGACCCTGGCAGCTGGCCACGACGCCGAGGGCCTGAGGTGTCGCTCGACCTCGGGGCGCTCGTCGAACGGGTCGCCCCGATCCTCGTCTTCCTCGTCTCGATCACGCTCGTCGCGGAGATCTGCGACCTGTCCGGACTCTTCGACGTGGCGGCCCACCGGGCTGCGCGCCTCGCCCGGGGCCGGGTGGCCGTGCTTTGGCTGCTCGTCGTCGTGCTCGCGGTGGCCTGCACGATCCTGCTGAGCCTCGACACGACGGCCGTGCTGCTGACGCCCGTCGCCATCACCGTGGCCCGTCAGGTGGGCGCACCGCCGTTGCCGTTCGCGATGACGACGCTGTGGCTGGCGAACACCGCGTCGCTGCTGCTGCCGGTGTCGAACCTGACGAACCTGCTCGCGCTGCACCCCTTCCGGGACCTGCAGGTCGACACGTTCGGCTACATCCGGCTCATGGCGCCCCCGGCGGCCGCGGCGATCGTGGCCACGGTCGCCGTGCTGTGGCTGCTGCACCGGCGCGAGCTCACCGGCGGCTACACGACCCCGCCGCCGGAGGAGCCGCACGACCTCGTGCTCACGCGCATCGCGGGCGTCGTGTGCCTGCTGCTCGCCCCGGCATTCGTGCTCGGGGTGCAGCCGGCGCTGGCCTCGCTGCCTGCCGCGGCGATCCTGCTCGCCGCGACCTACTGGCGCGCCCCCGAGCTGCTGCGGCGGATCAGCCTGCCGTGGCTGACCGTGGTCGGCGTCTGCGTCCTCTTCCTCGTCGTGGACGCCGCGCTCGAGTGGGGGCTCAAGGGATGGCTGCAGACGGTGGTCGGCGAGGGCCACAGCCTGCAGTCACTGCTGCGCGTCAGCGGCATCGGCGCCCTGTCTGCCAACGGCATCAACAACCTCCCCGCCTACCTCGCGCTGGAACCCACGGCCACCGACTCCTCCGCCCGGCTCGCCGCCCTGCTCGTCGGCGTGAACGCCGGCCCCATCATCACCATGTGGGGCTCGGTGGCGACGCTCCTGTGGGCCCAGCGGTGCCGCTCGGCCGGCCTCAAGGTCGACGCCCGGCGCATCGCCGGCGCCGGTGCCCTCTGCGCCGTGACGGTCGTGGTGGCGGCGACCGTCACCCTCGCGGCGACCGCCTCCTGACCCGACACCGCCCCGGTGCCCACGACACTGACCCGCAAACCGGGTCACTGACGTAGCGAACACCCCCCATCGCGTGCCGCGGTCCACCCCCAGCGGCTACGTCACTGACCCGCAACCCGGGTCAGTGACGCAGCGGGCGGGTGGGACCTACACGGCCTCGAGGGCCTGCGCCAGGTCATCGACGACGTCGCGCACGTCCTCGAGGCCGACCGAGACGCGCAGCACGCCGTCGGTGATGCCGACCGCGACGCGGGCCTCGGGAGCCAGCCGGCGGTGCGTGGTCGTCGCCGGGTGCGTGATGAGCGACTTCGAGTCGCCGAGGTTGTTGGAGATGTCGATGACCTGCAGCGCGTTCATCAGCGCGAACGCCTCGTCCTTGCCACCGTCGAGCTCGAACGTCACGACGGTGCCGCCGGCCGCCATCTGTCGCCTCGCGAGCTCGTGCTGCGGGTGCGACTCGAGGAAGGGGTGCACGACGCGCGTCACGCGCGGGTGCGTCTCGAGGAAGCGCGCGACCGTCAGGGCGCTGGCCGCCATCCGCTCGACGCGCAGTGACATCGTCTCGAGTCCCTTGACGAGCACCCACGCATTGAACGGCGACATCGACGGCCCGGTGTGGCGCATGAGGTTCTGCACCGGTCCGTCGATGAACTCCTTGGGCCCGAGCACCGCGCCACCGAGCGTGCGCCCCTGACCGTCGATGTGCTTGGTCGCCGAGTAGACGACGATGTCGGCCCCGAGGTCGAGGGGGCGGGAGAAGACCGGGGTGCCGAACACGTTGTCGACGACGACCTTCGCGCCGGCGGCGTGCGCCAGCTCGGTCACGGCCGCGATGTCGACGAGCTCCTGCATGGGGTTGCTCGGCGTCTCGAAGAAGACGGCCGTCGTCGGCTCGGACAGCGCCTCACGCCACTGGTCGAGGTCGGCGCCGTCGACGAAGACCGTCTCGACGCCCCAGCGGGGCAGGATCTCGTCGAGGATGACGAAGCACGAGCCGAAGAGCGCCCGCGACGAGACGACGCGGTCACCCTGGCCCAGGAGCGCGGCCAGGGCCACGAAGACCGCCGACATGCCCGAGCCGGTGGCGAAGCACGCCTCGGCCCCGTCCAGCTGGCGCAGCCGCTCCTCGAACATGGCGACGGTCGGGTTGCCGTAGCGCGAGTAGACGAAGCGGTCGACGTCGCCCTTGAACGCGGCCTCGGCGTCCTCGGCGGACTCGTAGACGAAGCCCGAGGTCAGGTAGAGCGCCTCCGAGGTCTCCTCGAACCCGCTGCGCGCCAGACCGCCCCGCACGGCGAGGGTGTCGGGCCGCCACGTGGCAGGGCCTCGTGCCTGGCTCATCCCTGGACCCACGGCAGGCCCGCGACCTTCCAGCCGGCGACGGACCGGTGCCGCTGGTCGTCGTGCGGCCCCTCGAACCCGTGGAGCACGTTGTGGGCGCGGGTCCAGCCCTCGCGCGTGGCCGCCTCGGCGGCGGCGACGGAGCGCACGCCCGAGCGGCAGAGCAGGTAGAGCGGCGCGTCCTTGGCGACCCCCGCAGCGGCGAGCTCGTCGGTGAAGCCCACGTTGACGGCGCCGGTCGGGAAGGACTGCCACTCGAGCAGCACGGGTTCCTTGCCGAGGCTGCTGAGGTCGGGCAGTCCCACGTAGGACCACTCGGCCCGCGTGCGCACGTCGACGAGCACCGCACCGGGCTCGTCGCGCAGGCCCGCCCAGGCCTGCTCGGGGGTCACGTCACCGGCATAGCTCATGCAGCGAATATCGCACGGCGTCCGTCAGGCGAGATGGTCGGTCCGATTGGTGAACGCCACCGACGCCGAACCCTCGTCCCAGACCTCGACGGCCGTGAGGCTGCCGGGCGCGGTCGCGAGCGCCCAGAAGCGGTCGTCGGCAATGCCGAGCACCTCGGTCAGCACCGAGAGCACCCCGCGCCGCGAGGTCACGGCGACCACGGTGCCCCCGCGCTCGACGAGGATCCGGTATGCCGTGCGCACCTGCTCGTCGGCACCCTCGCCGGGTGCCTGCGCCGACCAGTCGGGCGAGGTGCGCGCCTCGCCGCCCAGGGCCGTCGCGACGTGCTGCCCGACCTCGGCGGCGAGACCGGCGTCGGCGGCCACGACGGAGGCGTCGTCGCCCACGAGGCGCTGCACGGCCCGGACGATGCGCGGCGTGGCGGCCGCGTCCAGCGGCGCCTGGACGAGCAGGAGGCGCAGCGACTCCCCCCACCGACGGGCGGGGGCAGGTGTCACCTCCGCCTCGGGGGCTGTCTCCGACTCCGGCGCGGCTTCGCTGGTCGCGTCGCCGTCGGTGAGGACGCGGTGCACGGTGGCGCCGTCCATGCCCTCGTTGCTCAGGGCGTCGGCGTCCTTGTTCTTCTCGCGCGGGATCCACGTGAAGTCGACGCTGCCGCCGGCCTGCGAGATCTCGGCGCACAGGTCCCGCGCCTCGAGGGCCAGACGGCGCATGTCCTCGTGCTTGATCTTCCAGCGACCCGACATCTGCTCCACGACGAGCTTCGAGTCCATCTTGACCTGCACGGTCGCGCCGGGCTCGATGTCGAGCACGGCCCGCAGCCCGGCGATGAGGCCGGAGTACTCCGCGACGTTGTTGCTCTGCTTGCCGAGCGGGGCGGCCAGCTCGACGAGGACCCGACCTGTCGCGGGGTCCCGCACGAGGGCGCCGTAGCCGGCCACCCCCGGGTTCCCGCGCGACCCGCCGTCGGCCTCGACGACGAGCCGTCGGCCCGCGCCTCGTGAGGCTGCGCTCACCGGCCGATCACAGCCCCGACTCGCCGGTGCGGATCATGATGCGACGGCACTCCTCGCAGCGCACGACCTCGTCCTGCGGCGCCGTGCGGATGCGGTTGAGGTCGACGTTGCCGAGCTCCAGGCGGCAGCCACCGCACCGACGGTGCTTCAGCTCGGCCGCGGCGAGGCCCCCGCTGCTCGCGCGGATCTTCTCGTAGAGCGCGACGAGGTCGTCGCCGACACCGGCGACGATGTCGGCGCGGCCGGCGCCCACCGTGACCTCCTCGGCGTCGAGCTTCTGCACGGCGGCGTCCTGCTCCGACTCGAGCTGCGCCACGCGCTCGACGATCTCGGCGCGACGGGCCTCGAGCTCGGTGACGCGGGCCGCGAGCTGCTCGGAGCGCTCCATGACCTCGATCTCGATGTCCTCGAGCTCGCCCTGGCGACGGGCCAGCGACGCCAGCTCGTGCTGCAGCGCCTGCAGGTCCTTGGCCGAACCCTGACCCGCGTCGAGACGGGTCTGGTTGCGCGCGGCGCGGTCACGCACGAGCTGCACGTCCTGCTCCGACTTCGTCAGCTCGCGCTGCACGTCGTGCGCGGCGGTGCGGGCGTTGACGATCTCGGTCTCGAGGCTCGCCAGGTCGTTGCGGGCCGTCTCGAGCGCCCGCGTCTGCGGCAGGTGCGATCGCGCGTGCGCGATCTGGTCGAGCCGCGTGTCGATGGCCTGCAGGTCGAGCAGGCGCCACTGGCGGGACGGGTCGGCTTTCAGGACACACCTCCGGGTTCGGGTGCCGCGCGGTCATCCCGCGCAGCGTTCGCACCGACGACGAACGTCCACGGCTCGGTGCGGATGGCTGAGACTCTGGTCTCGACCCTAGTCGCTCCGCCGGACTGCTCGAGCGCGGAGACCAGACGGTCGCGGGCGCTGGCCGTCCACAGCCACTCCGTGGCCCAGTGCCCGGCGTCGACGAGGAAGGGCCGGCCGCCCCGGGCCTCCTCGCGGGCCTCGAGGACGGGGTGGTGGCGCAGGTCGGCCGTGACGTAGACGTCCGCGCCGCTCGCGCGCACGTCGTCGAAGCGGTCGTCGCCGGAGCCGCCCATGACGGCGACGGTCGAGACGGTGGCGCCGGGGTCGCCGCTCACCCGGATGCCGGCGGCGGTGTCGGGCAGCGCCGCGGCCACGGCGGCGGCGAAGTCCGACAGCGCGACCGACTCGGGCAGCTCGCCGACGCGGCCGGCCGGGTGACCGCCCTCGGTCGAGAGCGGGCGCTGGCGCAGCAGTCCGAGAGCGTCGGCGAGCACCGTCGAGACGCCGGGCTCGGCGACGTCGGCGTTCGTGTGGCCCACCCACAGGGCGATGCCCGCCTTCACGAGCGCCGTGACGGAGGCACCCTTCGCGCTCGTGGTCGCGACCGAGTGCACGCCCCTCAACAGCAGCGGGTGGTGCGTCACGAGCAGGTCGGCGCCCCACGCCGCTGCCTCGGCGATGACCTCGAGGGTCGGGTCGAGCGCGACGAGGACACGGCGTACGGGCTGGTCGGGGTCGCCGGTGACGAGACCCACGCGGTCCCAGTCGGCGGCGGTGTCCAGGGGGTAGAGCGACTCGAGCGCCGCGACGACGTCGCGGAGCGGGAGGTCGGCAGCGGGCTCGGTCACGTGGGCCCGGCCGGGCTCGAACCGACGACACCCGCGGTGTAAACGCGGTGCTCTACCAACTGAGCTACAGGCCCCTCACGCACCGCGGTCCTCCGCGGCAGGCGGCGGTCAGCCTACGGCATCGCGCTGCCCGGCGCGGAGGCTCGCGAGCGCCGACCGGTAGGCCGTGAAGTCGCGCCCCTGGCCGATGCCGCGCACCTCGGTCCAGACGATGCGGCCGTGGCGGTCGAGCAGGAACGTGCCGCGCAGGGCGAAGCCGTCCTCGTCCTCGAAGACGCCGTAGCGACGGGCCACCTCGCCGTGCGGCCAGAAGTCCGACAGGAGCGGGAAGAAGTGGCCCTCGGCATCGGCCCAGGCGCGCAACGTGTACATCGAGTCGCAGGAGATCGCGAAGACCTGGATGTCGCCGTCCTGGAAGTCCTCGAGCCCGTCGCGGATCTCGCGCAGCTCGCCGCGGCAGATGCCCGAGAAGGCCGCCGGGTAGAAGACGACCACGGCGTTGCGCACCCCGCGGACGGCCGACAGGCTGACGTCCACGCCGTACTGGTCGACGAGGGTGAAGTCGGGAGCCTGCTCGCCGACACCCAGGGGTGCGAGCGGTGCGGGCGCCGGCACGGGGCGCTCGACCGGGTGCGCGTTCGTCATGCCGGTCAGTGTGACATCCCGGCGCGCATGCCGCTCAACCGTGGACAAGCCGCTCCGGCACCCGGCCCGGAGACCCGCGGGGTCGTCAGCGACGTGGGCCCTTCGGCGGCATGAGCCGGCTCGCGGTCCAGTCCTTGGCGACGTTGACCTGACCGCCGGTCGTCAGGCCCGCGGTCGAGGCCGCCTCCTCGACGACGCTCGCGTCGACGTGGCCGGCCCGGCCCGCCTTGGGCGTGAGCAGCACGACGAAGCCCTGGTCGAAGAGCTTCGTCACACCGTCGACCATGAGGTCGACGAGGTCCTCGTCACCGTCGCGGTACCAGATGAGCACCCCGTCGGCCCCGTCGTTGAAGTCCTCGTCCTCCAGCTCGGTCCCGATGACGTCCTCGAGCCCGAAGCGCAGGTCGTCGTCGACGTCGTCGTCATAGCCGAACTCCTGGATGACCTGCCCCTTGGCAAATCCGAGCTTGCTGAAGGACGCCGCACCTGCGGTCTCGCTCACTGTCACCGGTCCTCTCGTCGACGCGGCACGGTTGCCACGACATCAGTGCATCGGCTCCGACGCTATCGCGCAAGGTGCGGTCCGTCCGGGACAACACGGGCGACGACACGGACGAGCGGGCCGTGGATGGCGCCGACGACCTAGCAGACGGCGTCCGCAGGGAGGACCCAATTGTGACCACCACCACCGTTGGGTAGAGGATGGGGGCGTGCGTCGCCTCGGCCGACCGGCTGTGAGCGTCGCCTCGCGACGAGAAAGGACCCACGACGTGGCTTCCGAGGCCGGCCCGATCCTCAACGGCATCCCCAGTCAGCTCCCGGACATCGACCCGGACGAGACGCAGGAGTGGATCGACTCCCTCGACGCCGTCCTCGACGAGAAGGGCCGGACGCGGGCGCGCTACATCATGCTCAAGCTCATCGAGCGCGCGCGCCAGCAGCAGGTCGGGGTCCCGTCCCTGACGGCGACCGACTACATCAACACGATCCCGCCCGAGCGCGAGGCGTGGTTCCCCGGCGACGAGGACGTCGAGCGCGAGATGCGCCGCTACATCCGCTGGAACGCCGCGGTCATGGTGCACCGCGCCCAGCGCCCCGGCATCGGCGTCGGCGGGCACATCTCGACGTACGCGTCGGCCGCGACGCTCTACGAGGTGGGCATGAACCACTTCTTCCGCGGCAAGGACCACCCCGGCGGCGGCGACCAGATCTACTTCCAGGGCCACGCCTCCCCCGGCATGTATGCCCGTAGCTTCCTCGAGGGCCACCTCACCGAGGCCCAGCTCGACGGCTTCCGCCAGGAGAAGAGCCACCAGGTCGACGGCAAGGTCGAGGCCGTCCCGTCCTACCCGCACCCGCGGCTGCTCCCCAGCTACTGGGAGTTCCCGACGGTGTCGATGGGCATCGGCCCGATGAACGCGATCTACCAGGCGCAGTTCAACAAGTACCTCCACAACCGCGGCATCAAGGACACCAGCCAGCAGGACGTCTGGGCCTTCCTCGGCGACGGCGAGATGGACGAGCCGGAGTCGCGTGGCCTGCTCCAGCTCGCGGCGAACGAGGAGCTCGACAACCTCAACTTCGTCATCAACTGCAACCTGCAGCGCCTCGACGGCCCGGTCCGCGGCAACGGCAAGATCATCCAGGAGCTCGAGGCGTTCTTCCGCGGCGCCGGCTGGAACGTCATCAAGGTCGTCTGGGGCCGCGGCTGGGACCCGCTGCTCGCGGCCGACCGCGACGGCGCCCTCGTGCACCTGATGAACTCCACGAGCGACGGCGACTACCAGACCTTCCGCGCCAACGACGGCAAGTACGTGCGCGACCACTTCTTCGGGCGCGACCCGCGCACGGCCAAGATGGTCGAGGGCTGGAGCGACGACCAGGTCTGGTGGGACCTCAAGCGCGGCGGCCACGACTACCGCAAGGTCTACGCGGCATACAAGGCGGCGCGGGAGCACACCGGCCAGCCGACCGTCATCCTCGCCAAGACCATCAAGGGCTACGGCCTCGGCTCGCACTTCGCCGGCCGCAACGCCACGCACCAGATGAAGAAGCTGACGCTGGACGACCTCAAGGCCTTCCGCGACAGCCTGCGCATCCCGATCACCGACGAGCAGCTCGAGGCCAACCCCTACCAGCCGCCGTACTACCACCCGGGTGCCGACAGCGACGTCATCAAGTACTCGATCGACCGTCGCCAGAAGCTCGGCGGCACGCTGCCGAGCCGCCGCGTCGACTTCGAGCCGGTCAAGCTGCCCGGCGACGAGGCGTACGCCCAGGTCAAGAAGGGCTCGGGCAAGCAGGAGGTCGCCACGACGATGGCGTTCGTCCGCCTGCTCAAGGACCTGCTGCGCGACAAGGAGTTCGGCCCGCGCATCGTGCCGATCATCCCCGACGAGGCGCGCACGTTCGGCATGGACGCGTTCTTCCCGACGATCAAGATCTACAACCCCAACGGGCAGAACTACACGCCGGTCGACGCCGAGCTGATGCTCGCCTACCGCGAGAACGTCAGCGGCCAGATCCTGCACCTCGGCATCAACGAGGCTGGCTCGCTCGCGGCGTTCACGGCTGCCGGCACGTCGTACGCGACGCACGGCAAGCCGATGGTGCCGATCTACGTCTTCTACTCGATGTTCGGCTTCCAGCGCACGGGCGACTCGATCTGGGCTGCCGCCGACCAGATGACCCGCGGCTTCCTCATCGGCGCCACGGCCGGTCGCACGACCCTGACCGGTGAGGGCCTGCAGCACGCGGACGGGCACAGCCCGCTCCTCGCCGCGACGAACCCCGCGGTCGTGCACTACGACCCGGCCTACGCCTACGAGATCGCCCACATCATGCAGGACGGCCTCCAGCGGATGTACGGCGAGGGGAAGACGGCCGAGGAGTCGAACGTCATCTACTACCTCACCGTCTACAACGAGCCGATCCAGCAGCCCAAGGAGCCGGACGACGTCGACGTCGAGGGCATCCTGCGCGGCATGCACCGGATCTCCCCCGCGAAGACGGAGGGCTGGACGCACGACGCGCCCAAGGCGCAGATCCTCGGGTCGGGCGTCGGCGTGCCGTGGGCGCTCGAGGCGCAGCAGCTGCTCGCCGACGACTGGGGCGTGGCCGCCGACGTGTGGTCGGTGACCTCGTGGAACGAGCTGCGCCGCGACGGCCTCGCCGCCGACGAGCAGGAGTTCCTCTCCCCGACCGACGAGAAGCGCGTCCCGTGGGTCACCCAGTGCCTCCAGGGCACCGATGGCCCGGTCGTGGGCGTGTCCGACTACATGCGCGCCGTCCAGGACCAGATCCGCGAGTGGGTGCCGGGCACCTACGCCACGCTGGGCGCCGACGGCTTCGGCTTCTCCGACACCCGCGCGGCGGCGCGGCGCTTCTTCCACATCGACGGCCCCTCGGTCGCCGTGCGGACGCTGCAGCTGCTCGCCAAGGAGGGCAAGGTCGATGCCGACGTCCCGCGTCGGGCGGCCGAGAAGTACCAGCTCGACGACGTCACCGCCGGCACGTCCGGCAACGCGGGCGGCGAGAGCTGACCCGCTGACGTATGCCGTGTGGCCCGGTCCCTGCCCAGGGGCCGGGCCGCTCGGATGTCCGGGCGTCGCCGAGCGGCGGCGCGGCCCGGGCGATTGGATAGGTATGCGCTGGTGTGCATATACTTGCATCCATGTCCAAGGTCCTCACGTCGCTCCCCGTTGGTGAACGTGTCGGCATCGCCTTCTCCGGCGGTCTCGACACCTCGGTCGCAGTTGCCTGGATGCGAGAGAAGGGCGCCGTGCCCTGCACCTACACGGCCGACCTCGGGCAGTACGACGAGCCCGACATCGAGTCGGTGCCGGGTCGCGCGGGCCAGTACGGCGCCGACATCTCGCGTCTCGTCGACTGCAAGAGCGCGCTCGTCGAGGAGGGCCTGTCGGCCATCGCCTGCGGCGCGTTCCACATCCGCAGCGGCGGCAAGACGTACTTCAACACGACTCCCCTCGGCCGCGTCGTCACCGGCACCCTGCTCGTGCGCGCCATGCAGGAGGACGGCGTCTCGATCTGGGGCGACGGCTCCACCTTCAAGGGCAACGACATCGAGCGGTTCTACCGCTACGGCCTGCTCGCGAACCCGCACCTGCGCATCTACAAGCCGTGGCTCGACGCCGACTTCGTCACCGAGCTCGGCGGCCGCCACGAGATGTCGGAGTGGCTGACCGCGCGCGACCTGCCCTACCGGGCGAGCGCCGAGAAGGCCTACTCGACCGACGCCAACATCTGGGGCGCGACGCACGAGGCCAAGACGCTCGAGTTCCTCGATGAGTCGATCGAGGTCGTCGAGCCGATCATGGGCGTCAAGTTCTGGGACCCGTCCCTGACCATCGAGACCGAGGACGTCACGGTGCGCTGGGAGCGCGGCCGTCCCGTCGCGATCAACGGCACCGAGTATGCCGACGCCGTGGCCCTCGTCGACGCCGCGAACCGCATCGGTGGCCGCCACGGCCTCGGCATGAGCGACCAGATCGAGAACCGCATCATCGAGGCGAAGTCGCGCGGCATCTACGAGGCGCCGGCCATGGCGCTGCTCCACATCACGTACGAGCGGCTCCTCAACGCGATCCACAACGAGGACACGATCGCCAACTACCACGCCGAGGGCCGCAAGCTCGGCCGCCTCCTCTACGAAGGCCGGTGGCTCGACCCGCAGTCGCTCATGGTGCGCGAGTCGCTCCAGCGCTGGGTCGCCTCCGCCGTCACCGGCGAGGTGACGATCCGCCTGCGCCGCGGCGACGACTGGTCCATCGTGGGCACCGCCGGCCCCGCCTTCAGCTACCACCCGGAGAAGCTCTCGATGGAGCGCACCGAGGACGCCGCCTTCGGGCCGGTCGACCGCATCGGCCAGCTGACGATGCGCAACCTCGACATCGCCGACTCGCGAGCCAAGCTCGAGCAGTACGCCGCCCAGGGCCTGCTCGGCGCGGACACCCACGAGCTCGTCGGCGAGCTCGCCCCCGGTGGGGCGGCCGCCATCTCGGCCAACCCGTCGGCGGCCGACGTCGACGACCAGGACGACGCCCTCGACCGCGCGGCCATGGAGTTCGGCACCGACTGAGCGAGGCCGGCCGAGGGGTCGCACGGCCCGATCGGGTAGGTGCCCTGCATGACCGAATCCCAGAAGATCACCGTCCAGCGGAGCATCGACGCCTCGGCCGCCGACATCTTCGACGTGCTGAGCAACCCCAAGCGGCACGTCGAGCTCGACGGCTCGGGCTTCGTGCGCTCCGACGAGAAGGCCGAGCGCATCCAGCAGGTCGGCGACGTGTTCCGCATGAACATGGCCGGCGACCACATGGGCGGCGAGTACCAGACCGACAACACCGTCTCGGGCTACTCGCACAACGCCCTGCTCGCCTGGAAGACCGCGCCCGCCGACACCCCGCCCCCCGGCTGGGAGTGGATGTGGGAGCTGACGCCGGAGGGCCCGAGCTCGACCCTCGTCTCGCTCACCTACGACTGGAGCCACGTCACCGACAAGGAGATCCTCCAGAAGGTGAGCTTCCCGCTCGTCGAGAAGAGCCAGCTCGAGGACAGCCTCGGCAACCTCGCGTCGGCCGTCTCCGGCTGAGCCGGACCGCCTGACCACGCACGCGGCCGCCGACTTTGTGAACGGCATACAAAGTCGGCGGTCGCGTGCGCCTAGGCTGGGCTCGTGAGCGACGCAGCCCGGCAGCACCCGAGCGAGGCGACCTCACGCGCCGTCGAGCGCAGCGCCGGCGACCTGGCGACGCTGGCGTCGCAGCGCATGGAGGAGAAGCTGCGGTGGTACCGCGACCTCTCCGCCGAGGAGCGCTCGCAGGTCGGCCTCGTCGCGCAGGCCGGCATCTCGCAGTTCATCGCATGGTTCCACCACCAGGAGAGCCACTCCCCCTCGGCCATCTCGATCTTCGGCAACGCCCCGCAGGAGCTGACGCGCTCGGTGAGCCTGCGCCAGACCCTCGACCTCGTGCGCACCGTCGTCGACGTCGTCGAGTCCCGCGTCGAGAGCCTCGCCGGGCCGGGCGACGAGCAGCTCCTCCGCGAGTCGGTGCTCCGCTTCTCGCGCGAGATCGCCTTCGCCGCCGCGGAGGTGTATGCCGGGGCCGCCGAGGCCCGCGGCGCCTGGGACGCCCGGCTCGAGGCCCTCGTCGTCGACGCCGTGCTGCGTGGGGAGGCCGACGACTCGATGCAGTCCCGGGCGAGCGCTCTCGGCTGGGGCGACGTCGCCGACGTCACCTTCGTCGTCGGCAGCACCCCGACCACGGCGCGGGCCGGCGCGGTGCCGGCCGTCGACGACCTGCGCCGCTCCGTGCGCCAGCACGGGGTGGAGGCCCTCGCGATCGTGCAGCGCTCGCGCCTCATCGCCATCCTCGGCGGCACGCGGGCGGCCGTCGAGGTCGTCGAGGAGGTCGCCGGCTGCTTCGGCCCGGGCCCGGTCGTCGTCGGCCCGACCGTGCCGCACCTCTTCGCGGCCGGCCGGTCGGCGCGGGCCGCCCTGAGCGGGCTCTCGGCCGCGGCGGCCTGGCCGGACGCGCCCCGCGTGCTCGAGTCGGACGCCGTGCTGCCCGAGCGTGCCCTCGCCGGCGACTCCCCCGCGCGCCGCGTGCTCGTCGACCGCATCCACCGACCGCTCTCCGCGCCCGGCCACGCCTCCCTCCTCGAGACGGCGACCGCCTACCTCGAGCTGGGTGGGTCGCTCGAGGCGTCCGCGCGGGCCCTGTTCGTCCACCCCAACACCGTGCGCTACCGCCTCGGGCGCATCGCCGACGTCACGGGCTACGACCTGACGACGCCCCGCGAGGCGTGGGCCGTGCGCATCGCGCTCGCGCTCGGCCGGCTGGCTGAGGCGCCGGGCTCGCGCCCGGCCTCGCGCGCGACCGCGAGCCCGGCGCAATTGGAGGAAACCTCCAAGGTATCGTCTGCGACTTCGTGACATTCGGTGGCGGGGTCCCCGTCGGTAACCGGGAAAGGTGGGGACCGTGCTAGCGATCGTGTGCCCTGGACAGGGCTCCCAGACCCCCGGCTTCCTCGCCCCGTGGCTCGAGCTCGACGGCGTGCGCGAGCAGCTCACGGCCCTCGGCCTCGCAGCCGGGCACGACCTGGTCGCCCACGGCACCGAGTCCGACGCCGACACCATCAAGGACACCGCCGTCGCGCAGCCGCTCATCGTCGCGGCCGGGCTCGTCACCGCGTCGGCGCTCTTCCCCGAGCGCAGCGCGCTGTCGGCGACCAACGCCGTCCTCGCGGGGCACTCCGTCGGCGAGCTGACGGCGACCGCCCTCGCCGGCGTCCTCACCGACGACGAGGCGATCGCGCTCGTGGCGACCCGCGGCCGGGCCATGGCCGAGGCGAGCGCCGTGACCCCCACCGGCATGGCCGCCGTGCTCGGTGGCGCCCCCGACGAGGTGCTCGCCACCCTCGAGACCCACGGCCTCACCCCGGCCAACATCAACGGCGCCGGCCAGGTCGTGGCCGCCGGCACCCTGGAGCAGGTCGAGGCGCTGCGCGAGAACCCGCCCGCCAAGGCCCGCGTCATCCCCCTGCAGGTCGCCGGCGCGTTCCACACCCGGCACATGGCACCGGCCGTCGACGCCATGGGCGAGGCCGCCGCGCGGCTGACCCCGTCCGCGCCAGCCCTGCGGCTGCTCTCGAACGCCGACGGCTCCACCGTGGCCGACGGGGCCGACGCCCTGGCCCGCCTGGTCCGCCAGGTGAGCAACCCGGTGCGCTGGGACCGCTGCATGGAGACGATGACGGAGCTCGGCGTGACCGCCCTCGTCGAGCTCGCACCGGCGGGCACGCTCGTCGGCCTCGCCAAGCGGGCCATGCGCGGCGTCGAGACGCTCGCCGTCAAGACGCCCGACGACCTCGACGCCGCCCGCGCCCTCGTCGAGAACCACTCCAGCTCCTGACCGGTCGTCGCCGCCCGTGGCAGCCGCCGCCACCCCGGCGTGACCCCGTCCCACCCACCCCTGACCCCGAGAAGGCCCCCGTGACCGCACCCAGCGCCTCCGCCCCGACGCCCAAGGGCACCGGCACCCTCGTCGACAGCGGCGCCGCCCGCCACTCCCGCATCCTCGGGGTGGGCGCGTACCGCCCCGCGCGGGTCGTCATGAACTCCGAGATCGTCGACAAGATCGACTCGAGCGACGAGTGGATCCGCGAGCGCTCCGGCATCATCAGCCGGCACTTCGCCGCCGACGACGAGAGCGTCATCGACATGGCCGAGGCCGCCTCGCGCCAGGCCCTCGAGCACGCCGGCATCGCGCCCGAGCAGATCGGCTTCGTCCTCGTCGCCACGGTGACCCACCCCTACCAGACCCCCGCCGCCGCGCCGGAGCTCGCCTCTCGGCTCGGCTCGACGGCCCCGGCCCTCGACATCTCGGCCGCCTGCGCCGGCTACTGCTACGGCGTGGCGATGGCGAGCGACATGGTCAAGGGCGGCTCGGCCGACTACGTGCTCGTCGTCGGCGTCGAGAAGCTGAGCGACTTCACCGACCCCTACGACCGCGGCAGCGCCTTCATCTTCGGCGACGGCGCGGGCGCCTGCGTCGTCGGCCCGAGCGACACCCCCGGGATCGGCCCCACGGTCTGGGGCTCGGACGGCACGCAGCGCGACGCCATCACCCAGAAGCAGGCCTGGACCGACGTGCGCGAGTCGTGGCAGACGGCGCAGGCCGACAAGAACGTCTGGCCCGCGATCGGCATGGCCGGTCAGACGGTGTTCCGCTGGGCGGTCTGGGGAATGGCCCCCGTCGCGCAGCAGGCCATCGACAAGGCGGGCATCAAGGCCGACGACCTCGACGCCTTCATCCCGCACCAGGCCAACATCCGGATCATCGACGCCATGGTCAAGCAGCTCAAGCTGCCCGCCGACATCCCGGTCGCCCGCGACATCGTCACGACGGCCAACACCTCGGCCGCCTCGATCCCGATCGCGACGACGCGCATGCTCGCCGAGAAGGAGATCCCGAGCGGCGGGCTCGCCCTGCAGATCGGCTTCGGCGCCGGGCTCGTCTACGCCGCGCAGGTCGTCGTGCTGCCCTGAGCGGCGGCGACCTCCACCACTCCCGCCGGTCCCGACGGGTCATTCGGGCCACGGAACGACATCCAGCACCGCCCACAACACAAGGAGCAGACAGATGGCTCAGTCCGAGCAGGAGATCCTCGAGGGTCTTGCCGAGATCGTCAACGAGGAGACCGGCCTCGACACCGCGTCCGTCGAGATGGACAAGTCCTTCACCGAGGACCTCGACATCGACTCCCTCTCGATGATGACGATCGTCGTCAACGCCGAGGAGAAGTTCGGCGTGCGCATCCCGGACAGCGAGGTCAAGAACCTCAAGACCGTCCGCGACGCCGTCACGTTCATCGCCGGCGCGCAGTCCTGATCCTGTCGGTCGGCGCCCGGGACCACCGGGCGCCGACCGCGCGGGCCGCACCCGGCGCCGCACGACCGCACCGCACCGCACGACCGCACCCCCTGCACGACTCACCACTTCCGACTCAGAGGAGCACGTCACCATGACGTCCAATCGCGACCGACGCGTCGTGGTCACCGGTCTCGGCGCCACGACGCCCCTGGGCGGCACGGCCCCGGAGACGTGGGACGCCCTGCTCGCCGGCCGGTCCGGCGCCCGCCCGATGGACTTCGACTGGGTCGAGAAGTACGAGCTCCCGGTCACCTTCGCCGCCACGATCGCCGTCCCGCCGATCGACGTGCTCGCCAAGGTCGAGACGCGCCGTCTCGACCCGTCGAGCCAGTACGCCCTCATCGCCGCCCGCGAGGCCTGGGCCGACGCCGGCGCCCCCGAGATGGACCCGGAGCGGCTCGGCGCCGCCATCGGCTCCGGCATCGGCGGCGTCTGGACGCTGCTCGACCAGTGGGACAACCTGCGCGAGAAGGGCCCGCGCCGGGTCTACCCCCTCGCCGTCCCGATGCTCATGCCGAACGGCCCCGCGGCCGCGGTCTCGCTCGACCTCGGGGCCCGCGCCGGTGCCCACACGACGGTCAGCGCGTGCGCGTCCGGCGCCGAGAGCATGGGCTACGCCATCGACATGATCCGCACGGGCCGCGCCGACGTCGTCGTCGCCGGCGGCACCGAGGCCGCGGTCCACGCCCTGCCGATCGCCGGCTTCGCCGCGATGCAGGCGCTCTCGACCCGCAACGACGACCCGGAGCGGGCCTCGCGGCCCTACGACACGGGCCGCGACGGCTTCGTGCTCGGCGAGGGCGCCGCCGTCATCGTCCTCGAGTCCGAGGAGCACGCCCGCGCCCGCGGTGCACGCATCTACGCCGAGCTCGCGAGCGTCGGCATGTCGGCCGACGCCCACCACATCACGGCACCGGAGCCGAACGGCTCGGGCGCGTCCCGCGCGATGAGGTATGCCGTCGAGCGGGCCGACCTGTCCCTGACCGACATCATCCACATCAACGCGCACGCCACCTCGACCCCGGTCGGCGACGTCGCGGAGTACAACGCGATCAAGCGCGCCTTCGGCGACCACGTCGACGACATGTCCGTCACGGCGACGAAGTCGATGACCGGGCACCTGCTCGGTGCGGCCGGCGCGCTCGAGGCCGTCATCACGATCCAGTCGGTCTACAACCGGCTCGTGCCGGCCACGATCAACCTCGACGACCAGGACCCCGAGATCCCGCTCAACGTCGTCACCGGGGAGCACCAGAAGCTGCCCGACGGCGACATCGCGGCCCTGAACAACTCGTTCGGCTTCGGCGGCCACAACGTCGCGCTCGCGATCCGCAGCGTCTGAGCCGCCGCCATCCGCCCGCGCCGGGCGGTGCCGACCGCTGCTCGACCACGCGCTACGTCACTGACCCGCTTTTCGGGTCAGTGACGTAGCGCGTTGCGCCGGCACCCACCGCCGGTAGTGCCCCGCTCGCTGCGTCAGTGACCCGTTCCGCGGGTCACTGACGCAGCGGTCAGCCCTTGACGCAGAGCAGCGTGCTCAGGCGGGCGACGACCGCGACGAGCGGGTCCGGGCCCCCGGCCTGCGCCGCGATGACCGACTCGAGGTCCTTGTACGCCGAGGGGATCTCGTCGATCACCCCCGCGTCCTTGCGGCACTCGATGCCGGCCGTCTGGGCCCGCAGGTCCTCGACCGTGAACTGCCGCTTTGCCGCGTTCCGCGACATCCGGCGTCCGGCGCCGTGGCTCGCGGAGTTGAACGACGCCTCGTTGCCCAGTCCCCGCACGACGTACGAGCCCGTCCCCATCGACCCCGGGATCAGGCCGAGGTCGCCGGCGCCGGCCCGGATCGCGCCCTTGCGCGTCACGACGACGTCGACCCCGCCGTAGGTCTCCTCGGACACGTAGTTGTGGTGGCACCGCACCGGCTCGTCGAAGACGACGTGCGGGAAGTGCCGTGCCACGACCTCGCGCGTCGTCGCCATCATCACCTCACGGTTGAGCAGCGCGTACTCCTGCGCCCAGTAGAGGTCGTGCAGGTAGGCCGCCATCTCGTCCGTGCCCGCCAGGAACACCGCGAGGTCACGGTCGGGCAGCCCGAGGTTGTGCTCGAGCGTCTTGGCCGTGGCGATGTGGCGCTCGGCCAGCTCCTTGCCGATGTTGCGCGAGCCGGAGTGCAGCATGAGCCAGAGGTGGCCGTCGTCCGCCTCGCACACCTCCCAGAAATGGTTGCCAGATCCGAGCGACCCGCACTGCGCCAGGGCACGGCCCCGACGGTCGGCGATGCGCGGCGCCCGAAGGTCGCCGAAGCCGGACATGAGCCGGTCGACCCGGCCGGCCAGGCCCACGTCACGGGCCAGCACGGGTGCCGAGCCGTCGTGCGCGCTCCAGCCGACGGGCAGGACCGACTCCACGGCCGACCGGAGCGGGCCGAGGTCGTCGGGCAGGTCGTCCGCGGTGAGGTTCGTGCGGACCCCCGTCATGCCGCAGCCGATGTCGACGCCGACGGCCGCGGGCGACACCGCGTCGCGCATCGCGATGACGGAGCCGACCGTGGCGCCCTTGCCGAGGTGGACGTCGGGCATGACGCGCAGGCCGTGCACCCACGGCAGCCTGCTGATGGAGCGCAGCTGCTCGAGCGCCGCCGGCTCGATGTCGGCGGGGTCGGCCCACAGCAGCGTGGACGCCTCCGCACCGGGCAGCGGCACCGGGAAGGTGGACATGGGTTTCAGCCTTTCGTGGACCGGACGGTCGTCCGGTGGGTCATGGGTCAACGGTGGGTCAGTGGCGGCCGCCGCGCGCTCGGCGTCGGCGACCGTCGCCGGCCAGGAGAGCTCGGGGTCGTGGCCGGTGCACGCGGGCTTCGCTCGTGCCGCAGGAGTGGGGAGCCCGGTCGCCTGGTGCTCCGGACCGACACGCGGTGCGGCAGGGTCTCGTCGGTGCACGAGAAGAGCCGCCCGTGGGGGTCATCCCGGGGGCGGCTCGACGGACGGAGCCAGGCGGCTCGTGGCGTCAGTGAGATCGCGGCACGGGACGGTGCGGGATGCTGCGCGGGTTGCAGCGCTCGCCGGGGAACAGGCAGGGCGCACCGACGGCATACCGTTCGTGCTGCTTCTCCGGAAGGAGTGCCGGTGCCATCTCAGGTCCTCGGGTCTCGGGTGGTCACGTCGTGCGGCGCGCAGACTGCGCGCCGGCTCGATGATCGCAGGGCACCATGCGCCCTGCCAGCGAATATCGCGGACGTGGCAGGGGCGGCATACGTCCTCGGGCTGGCGGGCAGGACGAGGGCCCGGGAGCACGAACCGCCCGGGCCCTCGCCACGTCCGGTGCCCGCGGGCGGGCGGACGGTCAGCCGGTCTGGTGCAGCCAGCGCACGGGTGCGCCGTCGCCGGCGTAGCGGAACGGCTCGAGCTCCTCGTCCCACGGGATGCCGAGGAGCAGGTCGATCTCCTCGTGCAGGGCGACGACGTCGCCGCGGGTGCGCAGGATCGCCTCGCGCAGCCGGTCCTCCTGCACGACCGCGTCACCGGACGCCGACGTCATGGCGTGGTGGATGCCGAGGCGGGGCGTGTAGGACCAGCGGGCGCCGTCGCAGCCGGGCGACGGGTCCTCGGTCACCTCGTAGCGCAGGCCGTCCCAGCCGCGCAGGGCGCTGGCGAGCTCCGCGCCCGTGCCGGGGGCGCCCGCCCAGGCCAGCTCGGTGCGCACGGTCCGGGGCGCGGCCGGCTGCGGGATCCAGTCGAGGCTCACGGGCTGGTCGAGGACGGCCTCGATCGCCCACGTGATGTGCGGGCACAGCGCGGCCGGGGTCCCGTGGACGAACAGGACCCCCCGTGTCGTGGTGCGCGGCATGGCGGCAGCCATCCGAACCTCCTGGAGTTGCAGGGACGTCTTCCCCAACGCCTGCGTCTCCGAGCGAGGATCCGGTCGTGCTGTCGTGTTCCCGGCTCACGGCCGAGCGTGCTCGGCCGTGAGCACCTGCCCATTGTGCACCATGCGACACAGGCGCACCAGCAGTCCCGATGACCGATTTACGCCACTTTCGTCAATTCGCTCCAGGTCGTCAGGAGCCGGCAGGCACGCCCGGGTGGAGGTAGACCTCGCCGTCGCGGACCTCGACGCGGTGGGTGGCCACCGGCTGGGTCGCCGGCAGGCACATCGGCTTGCCGTCCGCGAGGCAGAACCGCGTGGCGTGCAGGGGGCACTCGACCTCGCCGGCCTCGATCCAGCCGTCGGCGAGGGAGGCGTCCTCGTGCGAGCACATGTCGTCGAGGGCGTAGTACGTGCCGTCGTCATCGCGGAAGAGCGAGATCGCCTCGGCGGTGCCGGTCAGCGCGGTGTCGAGCACGAGCGCCTCCCCCGTCTCGACGTCCTCGACTGCCGCCACGCGGATGCCGTCACTCATGCTGGTCGATTCCTCACGTGCCCGGGGTGGTTGGTCACGCCGAGCCTAGAGGCACGTCACCGATCGGCCGACACCGCTCGCTAGACTCCACCCCGACCACGCCGGGCCCCGGGCCTCGCCTGGTCACGGGGCAGTAGCTCAGCCGGTCAGAGCAGCGGACTCATAATCCGTCGGTCCAGGGTTCAAGCCCCTGCTGCCCCACCACACCGGGACCCCGCCCGGACGCGTGCTCCGGACCCCGCTCGGCGCTCCCCGGGCGACGGGGCCCTCAGGGCGTCAGGGCGTAGACGTCCACGGCGCGCCGCGTCACGTTGACGAGCCGGCCGCCCGCCACCTCGACGGCACCGTCCGCGAGGTAGCCGTAGGGGCTGAGGAAGTCGGAGTCCGCTCCCGGCACCGGTCGACCGGTGGCGGCGACGAGGGGCGCCTCGCCGGGCGTCACGTAGGCGAGGTCCGCGGCGAGCACGGCGGCCGTCGGGGCCACGCTGCGCGCCGAGGTCCACACCCGCGCCCCGGTGGCGCGGTTCAGCGCACAGACGTTCGTCGCGCCGCAGCCGACGATCAGGCGCACGGGGCCCGCCGCGAGCAGCGGGCCCGACTCCGTCGAGGTCCACCGGACCGCCCCGGTGGGAGAGAGCGCGGTGATCCGGCCCGCCGGGTTGCGGGCGTAGACGTTGGGGCTCACCGTGCCGCTCGGGTCCGCGCGGAGGAACGACCACCCGGCCGGCTTGCTCCAGCTCGTCGCGCCGCGCCGGGCGAACGACAGGGCACCGCACGTCGTGAGGATGTTGTCGTCGGAGGCGAAGAGGCCCGCGTCCGGGCCGAAGCCCGACGACACGCAGCCGCTCCGCACCCACCGCTGCGCGCCGGTCGTCAGGTCGTAGGCGACGACCGACGGCACTCCGGAGATGTCGTCGTTGTCGGAGACGACGGTGCTGCCCGAGACGACCATGCTGCGGTTGTAGCCACCCCGCTGGACGGACCACACCGTGGCTCCGGTGGCCGCGTCGAGGCCGACGAGACGCAGACCGGGGTCGCTCTGTGAGAGACAGCCTCCGCTGCCCTGGACGACGACCCGCGAGCCGCTGACGGCGAGGTCGGTCGCCTGGAACCCCGTCGTCCCGCCGAGGTCGGCGCCCCGCCAGAGCTGCTGCCCGGTCGCCAGGTCGGTCGCCACGACCCGCCGTCCGTCGAAGACGTAGAGACGGCTCGCGGTGGCGACCGCCGCGTGCGGGTGGGCACGGCCACAGACGGAGTAGTCGGGCAGCCGCCCGACGGAGTAGCGCACCGCGAGCCCGGCCACGGTCGCCGCCGTGATCGTCGTCTCCGCGTTGTTGCGGTTGCTGTGTGCCGCGTCGCCCTGGGGCTGGCTCCACGACGAGGTCGACACCGCCCCGGTCGCCTCGCTCGAGCTCAGCACCCCCAGGCACACGATCGACAGCGCCGCCGTGGTCAGACCCAGTCGTCTCATCGAGGACCCCCTCGTCGTCCCGGAGCTCCCAGCGTGGCACCGCTCGGGCCCGGCCATCAGCCGAACGTCGAACCAGCCCGGTCAAAGCCGGACAAAGCCGGGCGCCAGGGGAATTCACGTTCCAGATGGCCCACTGCTGCGCCCCCGATCGACGTCGCCGACCCCTAGCGTCGAGGGATCAGGGTCGATGGATCGTCCGCCGGTCGAGGCGGACCTCACCAGGGGGCGGGGTACGGCGATGGAGTCTGTCTCGAGGCGTGACGTCTCACGCAGGGCGGTGCTGCGGGGCGCGGGTGGGGCGGCCGCCCTGCTCGCGGGAGGAGCGGTGGCGAGCGCCGGCGCGGGGTCAGCCGTCGCGGCGCCGGCGTGGAGCACGCTGCAGCAGCGGATGAGCGGCCAGGTGCTCGTCCAGGGCGCGACCGGCTACACCGCCGTCGCGCACGGCTACAACCCGCGGTTCGACACCGTCTGGCCCTCGGCCGTGGCGCGCTGCGTCTCGACGGCCGACGTCTCCGCCGCCGTCGCCTTCGCGCGGAGCAACGCGCTGCCGTTCACGATCCGCTCGGGCGGCCACGCCCTCACCGGCTGGTCGACCGGCACCGGCCTCGTCATCGACACGACCCTCATCTCGGCGATGACGGTCGACCCGGCCACGGCCACCGCGACCGTCGGCGCGGGGGCGCGGCTCATCGACGTCTACCAGAAGGTGGCCTCGGCCGGCCTCGCCCTGCCCGGTGGCACGTGCGGCAGCGTCGGCATCGCCGGCCTCGCGCTCGGCGGCGGCATCGGCGCCCTGACCCGGCCGTGGGGACTGACCTGCGACCAGCTGACGGGCGCGACGATCGTCTTCGCGGACGCCTCCGTCAAGCAGGTCTCGGCGAGCCACTGGCCGGGCCTCTTCTGGGCCCTGCGCGGCGGTGGCGGTGGCTCCTTCGGCGTCGTCACCTCGCTCACCTTCCGGCTCCGCCCGGCGCCGACGTTCCAGGTGTGGTCGATGCCCTACGACATGTCGGCCGCGCCGGCCGTCGTCGCCGGCTACCAGACCTTCATGGCGACCGCCGACAGCCGGCTGCACGGCGAGCTGTCGTTCCGCGCCACGCCCTCGACCGGCAAGACGTCGCTGACGGTGACCGGGACGTGGATCGGCAGCGCCGCGGCGCTGACGGCCCAGCTCGACGCGCTCGTCGCGGCCATCGGCGTGCGGCCGAACGCGCGCACCGTCAGCAGCCAGGGCTACCTCGCCGCGATGCTCCAGGAGGCCGAGTGCTCCTCGTACGCGAGCTGCCACCTGCCACCGCAGGGCACGATCCCGCGCGTCCCCTCGGCCGGCGCGTCGACGATGGTCTACGCGCCGCTCTCCCCCGCCGCGGTCACGACCCTCGTCGACCGGGTCAGGGCCGGCCTGGCCGTGCCGAAGGCGACGTGGACGGGGTGCACCGTCGTGGCCCTCGGTGGCGCCGTGCGATCGACGACGACGGCAGACTCGGCCTTCGGCCACCGCGACGCCCGGCTCATGCTGCACTACCTCGCCCGGTGGAGCCCGTCGACGCCCACGCTCGACCCGACGCCGTTCGACGGCTACGTGCGCGGCTTCCGGGCCGCGATGGCACCCTTCTGCGGCACCGGCGCCTACGTCAACTACCTCGACATCTCGATCGCCGACCACGGCGCCGCCTACTGGCCCGGCACCTACGCGCGACTGCGCACCGTCAAGGCGACCGTCGACCCCGGCAACCTCTTCCGCTTCCCCCAGTCCGTGCGGCCGTGACGGGTCCCTGACCCCGCGCCGCACGACCGAGGGGCGTATGCCGGGTGGCGCGCCCCCGGCATACGCCCTCGGCGGGAGCGGGGCTCAGCCGGCCAGCAGGAAGAGCGACCGCGCGGCCCACGAGACCCGGTCGACCGTCGGCCCGCTGATGCGCACCGGCACGCCCGTCACCGTCGCGCCGTTCCAGCCGACGCGGTAGAGCGAGCTGTCGACCGTGGAGGTGTAGTACAGGTTGGCACCGGCGACGAGCAGGCCGCGGCTCGAGCGGAAGTCGACGGAGCTCGGCACCGTGAAGACGCGCTCGTCGACGATCCCGCTGTCGGGCGAGAACCAGCGCCAGCGCAGCGTCGGGTCACCCGTGATCGTGTAGAACAGCCGGCCGCCCGTGTAGAACATGCCGCTGAGGTTGGGCAGCTGCCCGTAGAGGGTCGGCAGGTTGCCGTCGAAGGTGCCGTTCAGGTGGTTGTCGACGGTCGCCCACCGCGGGTCGTGGTACGGGTCGATCCGGGTCTCGGCGCCCCAGACGCCCTGCACGAGCGGGCGGGAGTAGAGGTAGCCGTCCGTCTTGGCGTAGAACACCTTCGAGCCGACCATGAAGGCGCCGCGGGTGCCCGACCACGCGACCCCGCCGTTGCCGACGGGCACGGGCTGCGAGCTGACCCCGGTCGACGTCAGCCCGACGCTCGACAGCGCGTCGGAGGTCGCGCCGGCGACCGAGCCACCGAGGAGCACGGTGCCCGGGAGGGTGCCCACGGTCGTCGAGGCGAGGGTGCTGCCCCCGGCATACGGGAAGAGCACGATCTTCTTGCGCACGTAGGTGAAGTTGCCGACGTAGTCGGTGTTGGAGCCGAGCCACAGTCCCTCGCTCGTCGCGAGGATGGCGTAGACCGCCTTGCCCGGAGGGTTGCGTCCCGGGTTCCACTGCAGCGGACGGCCGCTCACGGGGTCGAGTGCGACGAGACCGGGGCGCGGCACCGCGCCCGGGCCGGCGAAGTCACGTCCGTAGGGGTTGTTGCCCCACCGCTGGTGGCCACCGACGAAGACGGCGGCCTCGGTGATCTCGACGGCCCACATCGTGTCGCCGCCGGTCTCGGCCACCCACGTCGGCTGCAGGTCGGCGCCCACGGCATACGTCTCGAAGCGGGCGGCGGCGTCGCAGAGCGTGTCGCGGACGCCTCCTCCGGTCGCGCCGATGACGAAGTAGGAGCCGCCGGGAGAGAAGGAGACTCCGCGCACGTAGGAGTCGAACGAGTTGCTGAAGCACAGCGGGTTGTAGCGCAGCGTGTTCCAGTCCGGCGTCACGACGGCCGCGGCCGCGCCGAGGGTGATGAGCGCGACCTGGTCGCGCGGCAGGCCGTCCGCCGTGCGGAAGTTGCCGATGACGACGAGGCGGTCGCCCGCCGGGCTGACATCGAGGTTCCACGGGCCGACCGCGCCCTGCGCGCCGGTGCCGGAGTTGTTGTGGTGGCCCGCGAACTGCACGCGCAGGTAGGTCTGGTCCACCGCTCCGGTGGTCGCGCTCAGCGCGGCGATCCCCGCGTGCGCCTGGCCGCCCACCGTCGAGAAGTCGCCGACGACGACGAGCCGCGATCCGACCCTGACCATGTCCTTGACGCGGCCGAAGCTCGAGAACGCGGGGGCCGTGAAGCCGGGCACGACGGTGTTCGTCGAGAGGTCGACGAGGGCGACGTTGCGCCGGGCCACGCCGCCGACCGTCGTGAACGCTCCGCCGATGTAGGCCGTCGTGGCCGTCGGGCCCGGCACGACGGACGAGACCTCACCGTTGACCGCCAGCGAGAGGCCGGTGAGCGCGCCGGTGCTCGCGGAGAAGGCCGCGAGGCGCGAACGAGCCACCCCGTTGACCGTGGTGAAGTTGCCGCCGATGACCATCGTGCTGCCGACCTTCGCGATGGCCCGCACGTCACCGTCACCGACGGCCGGCGTGGCCGCGGACGGCACGGCACTCACCATCGAGGAGCTCGACGGTGCCGGGGCCGGTGGTTGGACCGCCGAGGCGGTCGGCGCGGCCAGCACCGCGATGCCGAGGACGACCGAGCCGAGGCCCGCTGTCGTGACGTGCCAGATCCTGCGCATTGCACCCACCCCATCCTGACCGGATAGCCGAACTGTAGGTCGGCGGACCGACGGGCGACCGACCTTCGGCAAAACCCGGATGCGGGGGCGGGGTGGGAGTCACCGTCTCCCCCGGCGACACCCACCCCGTCCAGCTCGCACGACCGGGTCCCCCGACCCGACCGGCCAGGCCTTGCGGCCCGACCCCCGGGTCCCCCGACCCGGTGTGCGCTCCCGACTGCAACCCCCACGGCCGTGTCGGTAACCCCTCCCCCTGAACCACAGCCTGCACTGCGGACTGCAGGATCCGGGGTCGTGAACCACCTCCGTTTCCGCAAGATTTGCGCAAGTTGTCGATGGAAACCGTCGACAAGCGGTCACCTGCCGATCAAGGGGGACGAGAGTCGCCCGGGTTCTCGAGGTCGATCCGTGCTCACCGGGCGGCCTTGGTCGCCACACCCGTCACAGTCGTCATATCGAGGCCCATGAGCCTCTGGAACCACAGGGGTCACAGGTCCGTCGGCGGGCGCGGCTCGCCGGGCCGACGATCGAGCCACCAACTCGGTGCGAACCGGCCCGTCGCGGGCGGGCCCGACCTAAGGTGGGAGTCGACCGGCGTGCCGGGCCGACCAGCCCGGTCGCTCCCGGCCGCGCGGCGCCCGCGAGAGCGGCGACGACCAGGCCCCTCCGACGGGAGGGCGCCTCAGACGACACGAAGCAGTGGCAAGGCAGGGGGTGGCAGACGGTGCGAACACCGGCACAGCGCACGGGTCCGCTCGTCGTCCACGTCAGGATGAGCGGGCGACTGGTCCCGTTCGCCCTCATGCTGCTCGTCTTCGCCCTGCTGCCGTTCCTCGGCGGCAGCTCGCCGCAGTCGCCCGGGGCCACCGTCGTCCTCGCCGCAGCGGCCCCGAGCGAGGTCGACGACGCCGTCGCCGTCGTCGAGCAGGCCCGCACCGAGCTGTCGACGACCGTCACCGCCGCCTCGACGGCTGCGGCGGCTCCTGCGCTCTCGGCCTTCTCGGACGCCCTCGGCGGCGGCCTGTTCATGTTCCCGGCCATCAGCCTCGTGCCGCAGACCGCCGAGGCCCTCGCCGCGCCGATCAGCGGCGCACCGTTCTTCGTCCACCCCGTGCCGGGCGGCGAGACCTCGCCCTTCGGCCCCCGGATCCACCCGCTGCTGGGCCGGCCGATGTTCCACACCGGCCTCGACCTCGCCGCGAGCTGCGGGACGCCGATCCGCGCCGCCGCCGCCGGCACGGTCGTCTACGCCCGCACGTCCGACTCGTGGGGCAACCGCACGATCATCCAGCACAGCCCGACCCTCAAGACCGCGTACGGACACCAGTCCCGCTTCCTCGTCACCGAGGGGCAGACGGTCACGCAGGGCCAGGTCATCGGGCTCGTCGGCACGACCGGCTGGTCGACGGGCTGCCACCTGCACTTCGACGTGATCATCGACGACCGCTACGTCGACCCGGCCCCCTACCTCGGCTTCGCGCCGTCGTCGCTGGGCTCGGTGCCCTACGGCGCCGTGCCCCACCTCGTCATCGAGCCGGGCGGCACCGTGGTGCAGACGGTCAAGGACGGCGACGTGCCGATCCCCGACCCGAGCGACACCGGCGGCACGGGCGGCACGCCCACGCACACACCGAGCCAGACCCCGACCGCCACGTCGACGCACACGCCCTCGTCGAGCCCGACGAGCACGACGCCCACCACGACGGCCCCGACCACGACGGCTCCGACCACGACGGCTCCCACCACCTCCGCGCCGACCACGACGGCTCCCACCACGACGGCTCCCACCACGTCCGCGCCGACCACCTCGGTGCCCACGACGACGGCTCCCCCGACGTCCGGACCGACGACCTCGGGCCCGACGAGCACGACGCCCACCACGACGGCGCCGACGACCACCGGGCCCACCACGACCGATCCGACGACCTCGGCACCGAGCTCGTCGGCACCGACCAGCTCGGCACCCTCCAGCTCGGCGCCGTCGAGCCAGGACCCCACGACGTCCACCTCGACCACGACCGCCGGCACCACGCATCCGTCGTCGGAGAGCCCGTCGGAGTCGGCGACGTCAGCCCTGAGCACCACGGCCGCCGAGGTGCTCGCGTCCGCGACGCAGAGCGCGCTCGCCACCGAGTCGGCCACACAGGCGGCCGGGCCGACCACCTCTGCCCTCGAACGGCCCTGACCGCCGGTCCTCACGATTCGGGCACGCTTCGCGCCCGGGCGGCGCGGGATGGGTGCTCCCCACCTCCGGAGCCGATAGGTTGCCCGGATGGACGACGTGAACACCGATCCGCCGGTGGAGAGCACTGCTGACCACGACGTGTCTCGCGACCCGATGGTCGTCATCGAGGGCGTCAACAAGCACTTCGGCGACCTGCACGTGCTGCGCGACATCAACCTGACCGTCGGAAAGGGTGAGGTCGTCGTGGTCCTCGGCCCCTCCGGCTCGGGCAAGTCGACGCTGTGCCGCGCCATCAACCGCCTCGAGACCATCGAGTCCGGCACCATCTCCATCGACGGCAAGGCGCTGCCCGAGGAGGGCAAGCCACTCGCGCAGCTGCGCGCCGACGTGGGCATGGTCTTCCAGTCCTTCAACCTCTTCGCGCACAAGACGATCCGCGAGAACGTGACGCTCGGGCCGATCAAGGTGCGCAAGAAGTCGAAGTCGGATGCCGACAAGCAGGCCGCCGACCTGCTCAAGCGCGTCGGCGTCGAGGCGCAGGCCGAGAAGTACCCGGCCCAGCTCTCGGGCGGCCAGCAGCAGCGCGTGGCCATCGCCCGCTCGCTCGCCATGGGCCCCAAGGTCATGCTGTTCGACGAGCCGACGTCGGCGCTCGACCCCGAGATGGTCAACGAGGTGCTCGACGTCATGGTCGGCCTCGCCAAGGAGGGCATGACGATGATCGTCGTCACCCACGAGATGGGCTTTGCGCGCAAGGCCGCCGACCGGGTCGTCTTCATGGCCGACGGCCAGATCGTCGAGGTCGGCACGCCCCAGGAGTTCTTCACGAACCCGACGAGCGATCGCGCCAAGGACTTCCTCGGCAAGATCCTCACCCACTGAACCAGCAGCATCTGCACCAGCCGCACAGGCAGCGGCGCACACCACGTGCGCCGAGCAACCACCCAGGGAGGAACCCAGATGAACGCACGACGACTCGGAGCGGCCGCCGCGGCGGCGACGCTCGCGCTCACGCTCGCCGCCTGCGGATCGAGCGACGGAGGGAGCGGTGACTCCAGCGGCGGCAAGGGGCTCAAGATCGGCATCAAGTTCGACCAGCCCGGCCTCGGCCTCAAGAAGGGCAGCGAGTTCACCGGCATGGACGTCGACGTGGCCAAGTACGTCGCCAAGGCTCTCGGCACCGCCGAGGGTGACATCACCTGGGTGCAGGCGCCGAGCGCCCAGCGCGAGACGCTCATCTCGACCGGGCAGGTCGACATGGTCGTCGCGACCTACTCGATCACCGACGCCCGCAAGGAGAAGATCAGCTTCGCCGGGCCGTACTTCATCGCCGGTCAGGACCTCCTCGTGCGCGCGGACGACAGCTCCATCACCGGGCCCGACTCGCTCGCGGGCAAGAAGCTCTGCTCGGTGACGGGCTCGACGTCCGCACAGAACGTCAAGGAGAAGGTCCCGGGCGTCAACCTCCAGGAGTTCGGCACGTACTCCGAGTGCGTGGCGGCACTGGCCTCCGGCGCCATCGACGCGCTGACGACCGACGACACGATCCTCGCCGGCTACGCCGCGCAGGACCAGTACAAGGGCAAGCTCAAGGTCGTCGGCAAGCCGTTCTCCACGGAGAACTACGGCATCGGCATCAAGAAGGGTGACACGGCCATGTGCCAGAAGATCACCGACGCCATCAAGACGATGATCTCCGACGGCTCCTGGCAGAAGGCCGTCGACAGCAACCTGGGGCCGGCCGGCTACAAGCCCGGCGCGGACAACCCGCCCACCCCGGCCTCCTGCTCCTGACGCACGACGACGGGCGCGGGATGCCGGCACGGCCACGCATCCCGCGCCCGACTCACCACGAGAGGTGATGGATGGGCGACATCCTCAGCAAGTACGACATCCTCGGCGCCTTCTGGGTCACGATCCAGCTCTCGGTGCTCTCCGCCCTCGGGGCGCTGGTCCTCGGCACCGTCATCGCGGTGCTCCGGGTCTCCCCCGTGCGGGTCCTGCGCCTGCTCGGTGCGTCGTACGTCAACGTCTTCCGCAACACCCCCCTGACGCTCCTGATGGTCTTCAGCATCCTCGGGCTGTCCTTCATCCTCGGGATCACCCTCTCGCAGGACCTGTCCCGAAACGCGTACCTCTGGGCCGTCGTCGCGCTGTCCGTCTACCACGCAGCGTTCGTGTGTGAAGCCCTGCGCAGCGGCGTCAACACGGTCCCGACGGGCCAGGCCGAGGCTGCCCGCGCGATCGGGCTGACCTTCGGGCAGTCGCTCCGTGAGGTGCTGCTGCCGCAGGCCTTCCGGGGCGCTGTGGCGCCGCTCGGCTCGGTGCTCATCGCCCTCATCAAGAACACGACGGTCGCCGCGGTCATCCTCGGCACCTCGGAGGCCGCCGGCCTGCTCGCGCAGATCACCGAGAACGAGGGCGCGAGCCTGCCGACCTTCTTCCTCTTCGCGGTCGGCTTCGTCATCCTCACCCTGCCCCTGGGCATCCTGACCACGAACCTCTCCCAGCGCCTGGCGGTGAAGCGATGAGCTCCGAGATCGTCCTGTTCGACGCCCCGGGCCCCAAGGCCCGTCGGCGACACGCCGTCCTGACCGGCGTGGGCATCGTGCTGGCGCTGGCCCTGGTGTGGCTCGTCGTGCGCAAGATGGGTGACGCAGCACAGCTCGAGGGCTACATGTGGGCGCCGTTCGTCAACGACCCCGACGTCTGGACGCAGTACCTCCTGCCCGGCCTGTGGGGAACCGTCAAGGCCGCGGCGCTGTCCGTCGTGTTCGCGGGCGTCTTCGGCATCGTGCTCGGCCTCGGCCGGCTGTCGTCGAACCGATGGATCAGCATCCCTTCCGGCGTCGTCGTCGAGTTCTTCCGCTCGGTGCCGGTGCTCATCATGATGGTCTTCGCCTACTTCGGCTACTTCGCCACGAGCAACCTCGTCTCGGCCCAGACGGCGCCGCTCGCGGCCGTGGTGCTGGCGCTGACGCTCTACAACGGCTCGGTCATCGCCGAGCTCGTGCGCTCCGGTGTCTTCAGCCTCCCGAAGGGCCAGAGCGAGGCAGGTCTCTCGATCGGCCTGTCGCCGGGGCAGACACTGCGCTCGATCCAGTTGCCACAAGCCCTGACCGCCATGCTGCCCGCCCTCGTCGGTCAGCTCGTCGTCGTACTGAAGGACAGTGCGCTCGGTGTCGTCATCACGTACCCCGAGCTGCTCAACGCCGCCAAGACGCTGGGGTCCGCGTACGCCAACACCGTGCCGGCCTACCTCGTGGCTGCGGTGATCTTCATCGTCATCAACTACCTGCTGACCCGACTCGCCCGCGCGGTCGAAGGATGGCTCAAGCGACGTGGTGGCTCCCACAGCCCTGCCGGGGCCCCGGACGCGGAGACCACCGACCTCGAGGTGGGCGCGGGGGTGGGCATCGGGCCGGGTGCCGTCGCCCGACGCTGATCCGGAGGACGAACGAGAAGGGCCCCGACACCACTGGTGTCGGGGCCCTTCTCGTCGTTGGCTCCCCCGATTGGACTCGAACCAATAACCTGCCGGTTAACAGCCGGCTGCTCTGCCAATTGAGCTACAGGGGAATGCTGCTGCGCAACCATAGCAAAGCATCCGCGCGGTCGAGAAATCGGGTGCGACCTGCCGAAAACACCCCGTGCGACGGCACCGGCGAGAGCCTCAGAGACCCACCTCGGAGCGCAGCCGGGCGAGGCGCTCGGCCGCCTCCCGCGCCACGTCCGGGTCGCTGACGTCGGCGCCCTTGCCGGGCACGATCTGCTCGAGCAGTGCGCCCGTCGCGAGGTCCTGGCGGATGACGACGCGGACCGTGCGCCGACCCGCGGTGCGGAACTCGTCGGCGAGCACGACGCTGGCCTGCAGGCGCTCGCGCAGGGCCTGCTGGAGCAGCGAGGGCTCCGTGACCTGCCAGCGCGCCGGGGCGCCCCGGTCGACCCACGTGACGGTCAGCGTGGACGTCTCCCCCGCCCACGTGCCGGTCTCGGCCTCGTGCCAGGGCCGGCTCCAGGCGAGCTCGTCGTCGGGCCCGACAAAGACCAGGTCGTGCGTCGTGGCGACGACGTGGCCACCCGTCCGCTCGTCACGCGCCCACGCGAGCACGGACGCCCCGCCGACGAGGGGCACGGCGGCCCGCACCGGTGCGGGCAGCGCCGGCCGGCGCCGCCGTTCGAAGAGTGCCATCAGCCCATCCCTGCCTTGATCGCCGCGAGCTCGCGCTGGAGCGTCTGCAGCTGGATGCCGAGCTCGCGCGTGCGCTCGGGCGACGGCTCCTCGGCGTGGTCGAGCCGGCGCATCTCGCTCATCGAGTCGGCGATCTGCCGGGTCAGCGCGATGGTGCGCACCCGGTCGAAGAGCTCGTCGACGTAGCGCGAGGTGGGCAGGCCGGTGTTGGGGTCCATCCGCGTCGGCAGCGTGTCGACGGCCAGCTCGCTGACGAGGCCGGCGACCGGGCTGGGGGCGGCCTCGGTGACGGCCGACGTCCAGACCCGCACGTTGCCCTTGTCGGTGCTGTGGTGCGCGATGCGGATGCCGTCGAAGACCGCGCGGTGCGCGGGCGCCGAGAAGGCGTCGGGCGTCAGCAGGTCGATGGCTCCCGGCTTGAAGACCGCCGGGAACTGCAGGAGCACCTGGAGCAGCTGCCGCTCCGCGTGCACGACGGGGTCGCGCCGGTCGGGCACCGGCATCCCCATCGCCTCGGCGGGCGATCCGACGGGCTCGGCGTCGTCGCGGCCCCCGCCCCGCGCGCCCGCCCGGTCGGCGCGCGCGTCGTCGTCGACCTTGAGCTTGCCGGCCCGCGACACCTCGGTCGCCACCTGCTCGACGTCGAGCCCGAGCATGCCCGAGACCTCACGGGTGTACTCGGGCCGCAGCGACTGGTCGCGGATGGCGGCGATGATGGGGGCCACCGCGCGCACGGCCTGGATGCGGCCCTCCGCGGTGCCCACGTCGAAGCGCTTGATCGTCGTGCGGACGGCGAACTCGAACATCGGGACGGCGTCCTCGATGAGCGCCTGCACGGCCGGGTCCCCCCCGGCCTGGCGCAGCTCGCACGGGTCCTTGCCCGACTTCTCGACGGCGACGAACGACTGCGAGGTCCACTTCTCGTCGTCGGCGAAGGCCCGCATGGCCGCCTTCTGCCCGGCGGCGTCGCCGTCGAAGGTGAAGATCACCTTGGCGGGGGCGAGCCCGGCCTCGTCGCGCATGAGCCGGCGCAGTGTCTTGATGTGCTCGGCGCCGAAGGCCGTGCCGCACGTCGCCACCGCGGTGTCGACCCCGGCCAGGTGGCAGGCCATGACGTCGGTGTAGCCCTCGACGACGACGGCCTGGCGGCCCTGCGAGATCTTCTTCTTGGCGAGGTCGAGGCCGTAGAGCACCGTCGACTTCTTGTAGATCGGCGTCTCGGACGTGTTGAGGTACTTCGCCTCGATGCGGTCGTCGTCGAAGATCCGGCGCGCCCCGAAGCCGACCGTGTCACCGGTGATGTCGCGGATCGGCCACACGAGCCGCCCGCGGAACCGGTCGTAGAGCCCGCGCGCACCGCGACCGGCGAGCCCGCCGGTCACGAGCTCGTCGTCGCTGAAACCCTTGGCCCGCAGGTGGCGCACGAGGTCCTCCCCGCCGCGGGGCGCGAAGCCGATGCCGAACTGCTTGACGTGGCTGCTGTTGAAGTCGCGGGCGCGCAGGAAGTCGCGTCCGGCGCGCGCGGCCTGGCCGCCCAGCAGCTGCTCCGTGTAGAACTCCTCGGCGACGCGGTGGGCCTCGACGAGCCGGCTGCGCCGGCCGATGCCCTCCTCGCGGGGGCGGTCGCCGTTCTCGTAGCGCAGCTCCATGCCGAGCTTGCCGGCGAGCCGCTCGACGGCCTCGGAGAAGCTCAGGTGGTCGACCTTCTGCACGAAGGAGATGACGTCGCCGCCCTCCTGGCAGCCGAAGCAGTGCCAGGCGCCCACGGCGGGGCGGATGTTGAACGACGGCGTCTTCTCGTCGTGGAACGGGCAGAGGCCCTTGAGCGACCCCGGGCCCGCGGAGCGCAGGGTGACGTGCTCGCGCACGACGTCCTCGAGGGACGACCGCGCCTTGACCGCCGCGATGTCCTCGCTGTTGATCAGCCCCGCCATCTGCCTCCTGTCGCTGCCGTGATTCTAGGTCGTCGCCGGGAGGGTCGTGTCAGCGGCACCACCGGGTGTGGAGGGCGAGCGCCCGCACGTCGGTCAGGGAGGCCACCTGGTCGACGACGACGCGCAGCCGCTCCCCGTCGTCGGCAGCCGCGTCGTGGTCCGCGCGGAAGGCGACGTCAAGGCGCTCGTCGGGCGCTGCCGCGAACGCCTCGACGAGGGCGCGCACGACCTCGCGCTGCTGCGACATGACGGCGAGCCGCTCGTCGGTCGTCATGACGAAGTGGTTGGCGACCGCCTTGAGCACCGCGCACTCCGCCCGCGTCCCGTCGGGCACCACGAGGTCGGCACCGAAGCGGCACAGCGTGCCCGTGCCGTGCCGCTCGCGCGTGGCCTGCTCGACGACGAGCACGAAGTGCCCGATGAGCCGGCTCGTCATGTCCTTGAGCATCGCGAGGTCGCCCCGTGAGCCGTCGTATGCCGTCGGCACCGCCCCCGAGGCGAGCAGCCGTTCCAGCGCCGCACCGAGCGCGTCGGCGCCGAGGTCGGGGGCGTAGGTGCGACCGGCGACGTCGAGCACGGCGCCCAGGTCGCGCGAGTGCAGCACCCGCGGGTCGAGCCAGCCCGAGGCGATGGCGTCCTCGACGTCGTGCACCGAGTAGGCGACGTCGTCCGACCAGTCCATCACCTCGGCCTCGAGGCAGCGGACCCCCGGCTGCGCCCCGTCCCGGATCCAGTCGAAGACCGGTCGGTCGGAGGGGTAGACGCCGAACTTGCGCGTGCCGTCCGGCCCCTCGCCCCGCGCCCACGGGTACTTCGTCGACGCGTCGAGACTGGCCCGGGTCAGGTTGAGCCCGGCCGGGCGGCCGTCGGGGTGGGCCCGTTTGGCCTCGAGCCGGGTCAGCAGGCGCAGCGTCTGGGCGTTGCCCTCGAATCCTCCGATGTCCGAGGCGATCTCGTCGAGCACGGTCTCGCCGTTGTGGCCGAACGGCGGGTGGCCGAGGTCGTGCGCGAGGCAGGCGGTGTCGACGACGTCGGCGTCGCAGCCGAGGGCGGCGCCGAACTCCCGACCGATCTGCGCCACCTCGAGCGAGTGCGTGAGGCGGTTGCGCACGAAGTCGTCGTGCCCGGGCGCGAGCACCTGGGTCTTGGCCGCGAGCCGGCGCAGCGCCGACGAGTGCACGACCCGCGCCCGGTCGCGGGCGAAGTCGTCGCGGTCGGCACGTTTCTGGGCAGGGTCCTCCGCGACCCAGCGCTCCCGGTCCCGACCCTCGTAGCCCACACCGGAACTCTATGCGCCGGGGTGACGGCGACCACGGCGCCGCTCCAGGGCGCATACTGCAGGCATGGAGCCGTTCGGGCTTCCAACCTCAGGAGCGCGCCATGGGCGACAAGTCACCGAAGTCCCACATGTCCACGAAGGCCAGGTCGCTCAAGGAGAAGCGTGCCGACAAGCACGCGAAGTCCGCCGCCAAGGACCACGCGGAGATCATCCCGCCCAAGGCCAAGCGCTGACCGGTCGCTGAGCGACCTCGGCTCGACCGACCTCGGCTCAACCGAGCTCGGCCTGCAGGCGTCTGACCCAGGCCGGCTCGGTGCCGTAGCGCTGCGTCCTGATGAGGCGCAGGTGCGCGCAGTCGTCGACGAGCTCGGCCATCCGCCGGTCGCGCGTCGCCTCCTGCTTGGCCGTGACGACCCAGTTCGTCGCCAGCTTGCGGTACGACGGGGTTGCGGCGTCCCAGAACGCCGACGCCCGGGGGTCGGCCCGCAGCTGCGCCTCGTAGGCCTCGGGCCAGCTGCGCTCACGGTTCTCGTAGGCGTAGACGCCCGAACGGTCCTCGCGCCGCCTCTCGAACGCCGCGAGGCCGGCCGGTCGCATGCGTCCGGCCGCGGTGAGCTCGGCCACGGCGGTGATGTTGATCGTGCTCCAGTTGCTCCCGGGCCTGCGCGGCGTCCAGCGCTGGCGCACCGTGTCGTCGTCGATGCGCTGTGCCATCGAGTCGATCCACCCGAAGCACAGCGCCTCGCGCACCGCCTCGGCCCACTGCAGGCCGCGCGGCTCGACGTGCTTCTTGTTGAGGCCCATCCAGAGCTCGGTCGCGTGCTCGTGGTTCGCCTCGAGCCAGGCCCGGAAGTCGTCGGCGTCGTCGAAGAACGTCGCGGGGCGCTCCGCTGACCCACCGTCTCTCATGGCCCGATCCTGCCACCGGTCGCCGACACTGAGAGGATCGGCGTCGTGACCGACCGCATCGTGCTCGCCGCCCGCAACAACGCCCTCTGGTGCGATGCGGTGGCCCGCTCGCACGGGGTCTCCACGACGCTCGACACCGACGCATGGACGGCCGCCACGCGCACCCCGCCCTACTACCCCGATGCCGTGACGCTCTCGCCCACGGTCGGCGAGTACGACGTGCTGGCCCGCGTCGACGGCTCGGACGGCTGCTCGGTCAAGGACTCCTGGGCCCGGCTCGACCTCGGCCCGGAGGACTTCGCGCGTCTCGTCGTCGGGGAGTGGATCTGGCTCGACCCCGGGACGCCCTTCACCGACCCCGGCCCGGACTGGCGGCCCGTGACCTCCGCCACGGGCATGGCCGCGTGGGTGCGCGCCTGGGCCAGCGACCCCGACGCCGAGGCGATCCTGCGGCCCACCCTGCTCGACGAGCCCGGCGTCCACGTCCTCGCCCGGCACGCGGGGGCGGCCGACGACGCGCCCGTCGTGGCGGGCGCGATCGTCCACGTCACCGGCGAGGTGGCCGGCCTCGGCAACGTCTTCACGCTCGACGGCGACGCGACCCGTGCCTGGGCGCAGGCGGCCGCCGCCGCCCGCACCGTCGCGGACGGCCTGCCCCTCGTGGGCTGGGAGGCCGGCGACAGCCTCGACGCCGCCCTCGCTGCCGGGGCGGAGCAGGTCGGTCCGCTCGCCGTCTGGCTGAGGTGATGCTCGGCCGGGGTCAGGTGGGGGTCAGCCGCCGCTGACCGAGAGCTCGGCCTCCGCGATGGTGCGCCGGTGCTCCTCGGAGAGCTCACGCGACTCGAGCCAGCGGTCGGGCAGCGCGACGGAGCGCGACGATCCGGCCCGTCCGCGCTGGCCCTCGGCCGCCTCACCGGGCCACGGCGCGTCGGGGTCGAGCGTCGCGAGGAGGTCGTCGAGCGCCGCCATCGAGTCGACGAGCGCGAGGCTGTTGCGGATCGTCGAGCCGGCCGGGAACCCCTTGAGGTACCACGCGATGTGCTTGCGGATGTCGCGGCAGGCGCGCTCCTCCTCGCCGTAGAAGTCGCAGAGGTAGGCCGTGTGCGTCCGCAGCGTCTCGGCGACCTCACCGAGCGTCGGCGTCACCCGCGCCGGGGTGCCGGCGAAGGCCGCGGCGAGGTCGGTGAAGAGCCACGGGCGACCGAGGCAGCCGCGGCCGACGACGACCCCGTCGCAGCCGGTCTCGCGCACCATGCGCAGGGCGTCCTCGGCCGACCAGATGTCGCCGTTGCCGAGGACCGGGATGCTCGTCACGGTCTCCTTGAGCATCCGGATGGCGCTCCAGTCGGCGGTGCCGGAGTAGGCCTGCGACGCGGTGCGGCCGTGCAGGGCCACGGCCGCGACCCCCTCGGCCTCTGCCGTGAGGCCGGCGTCGAGGAAGGTCAGGTGGTCGTCGTCGATGCCCTTGCGCATCTTGACGGTGACGGGGATGTCGCGCTTGGCGCCCTCCTCGACGACGGCGCCGACGATGGCCTTGAAGAGGTCCTTCTTCCACGGCAGCGCCGAGCCGCCGCCCTTGCGGGTCACCTTCGGCACGGGGCAGCCGAAGTTGAGGTCGATGTGGTCGGTGCGGTCCTCGGTGACGAGCATCCGCGCCGCGGCCCGCGCCGTCGCCGGGTCGACGCTGTAGAGCTGGATCGAGCGCGGGTTCTCGTCCGGGTCGTGCTCGATGAGGCGCATCGACTCGGGCGTGCGCTCGACGAGGGCGCGCGAGGTGATCATCTCGCTGACGTAGAGGCTCGTCGCGCCGCTCGCGCCGCCGATCGCGCGGCCCTCGTTGCCGTACTCGCGGCACAGGCGGCGGAAGGCGCGGTTCGTGATGCCGGCCATCGGGGCGAGCACGACCGGAGACTCGATGACGTGGCGCCCGATCCGGAGCGGGGGCAGCACGGCGCCCGGGGTCTCGGTCACGGGGGTCATCACGTCGGTCACCCGCCCGATTCTCCCCGATCAGCCGCCGCGTGCCGAATCGGCGACCCCGTCGGCGAGCTCGGCGACGTCGTGCGCGAACCGGAGCAGCGCCTCGGCGAACGCCACCGGCTGGTCGAGTCCCGCCAGGTGGCCCGCCCGGGAGAGCACCACCTCGCGGGCCTGCGGGCACGCGCGGCGGAAGGCGCGTACCCCGAGCCGCATCTGGTCGAAGCGCCCGTTGAGGAGCAGGACGGGGCAGCCGACCCCGTCGAGCATGGCCGGCCGGCACCGGGCCATGACCTCACGCCACGCCGCCCCGGTCGGCGCGAAGTAGTAGCCGCCCGCGATGACCGGCTCGATGCGCTCGGCCGGGTAGAGCCGGCGCAGCACCCGGTCGTTGACGCGGGTCATCCGCGTCGGGCCGAGCCGGTCGGTGAGGGCGGCCACGCCGCGGTAGACGGCAGCGCCCGGCCCGGTCGGCGTGGCGCTCGAGTCGGCGAGCACGAGCCCGTCGAGCGCGTCGGGGTGGGCCGCGGCATACGTCATCGCGGCGTAGCCGCCGAGCGAGTGGCCCACGAGCACGACCGCCCGGCGGGGCACGGCCCGCGCGGCCGCGCGCACGGCCTCGTCGATGACCTCGACGCAGCGGTCCAGCGTGAAGGCCTCCGCGGCGCGCGTGCCGTGCCCGGGCAGGTCGACGAGCGTCAGGTCGACGTGGCCTCGCAGCAGCGGCAGCTGGGGCGCCCACTGGCTGCTCGCCAGCCGCGACCCGTGCACGAGGACCAGGTGAGCACGCACGTGCCGAGGATGCCACGATGGCGGCATGACCCACCTCCTTCGCGCCGACCAGCTCGCCTCAGAGATCGAGGACGTCGTGGTGCTCGACGTGCGGTGGGCGCTGTCGACGGCGAACACCCCCGCCGGTCGCGCCGACTACGACGCCGGCCACGTGCCGGGAGCCTTCTTCGTCGACCTCGACACCGAGCTCGCGGGGCCCGCCGGCGACGGCGGCCGCCACCCGCTGCCGGCGCCCGAGGTCGTGCAGGCGCTGGTCCGCCGGGCCGGCATCACCGAGCACAGCCGGGTCGTCGTCCTCGACGCCCGGGAGTCGTATGCCGCCGCGCGGGCCTGGTGGGTGCTGCGCTGGGCCGGCGTGCCCGACGTGCGCGTGCTCGACGGCGGCTACGCCGCGTGGGTCGCGGCGGGCCTGCCGGTCTCGACCGAGGCACCGGCCGACCGGCACGGCGACATGGTGGTGCGCCCCGGGGCCCTGCCGACCCTCGACGCCGAGGCTGCGGCCGCGCTCGCCCGCGAGGGTCTGCTCCTCGACGTGCGCGCGCCGGAGCGCTACGCCGGCGAGACCGAGCCGATCGACCCGGTGGCCGGGCACGTGCCGGGCGCGGTCAACAGCCCGACCGCGGCGTGGCTGACGGCCGACGGCACCTTCCGGGGCGACCTCGCCGAGCACTGGGCAGCGGTGCGCGCCGGGCACGAGGGTCCGGTCGGCGTCTACTGCGGCTCGGGCGTCACCGCCGCGCACCACCTGCTCGCGCTCGCCGAGCTCGGCGTCGACGCCACGCTCTACCCCGGCTCGTGGAGCGAGTGGATCCGCGACCCCGCCCGCCCCGTCGCGACGGGTCACTCCCCCGGCTGAGGGCCGAGTCCTCCCGCCCCTCCCGCACCCCCGCCCGCGCAGTGACCTGCCCCGCTGTGCGGAGCAGCTTCCGATCGCGCGCGGTGGCCTCAGATCTCCCGGTCGAGGCGGCGCGCCAGGACGCCGAGGGCCCTGACCGCGGCGCTGCGGACCGCGACGTCCGGGTCGTGGACGGCCTCGTGCAGGGCGGCCGCGTGCTCGCCCTCCCCGACCACGCCGAGGGCCCGCGCGGCAGCGGCCCGCACCCTCGGGACGTCGTCGGTCGTCACGAGCCCGGCGCAGGTCCGCGCGGCCCACACCCGCGACCAGTGGCGCGTGTCGTCGTCCAGGCGCTCCGGCGACCCCCATCCCGCCGCCGCCCTGCCCCCGACCCAGCCGACGTCGGGCAGGCCCGGGTCACCCCAGACGGCGCGGCCGGCCAGCAGGTCGGCGCACCACCCGGTCAGGACCTCGTCGCCCAGCGCGTCAGCAGCCGCCCGGGCGCGTTCCCCGGGGGTCGCCCGCAGCACGGCCCTCGCCCGCTCGTGACCCGGCCACGCACGCAGTATGCCGCCCGCCCGAGGTGGGCGGACGGCATACGTCGGCGTGGTGCGTGGGTGATCGGCGGCTGGTCAGCAGCCGATCAGGCGCGCGGCGAGGTAGCCCTCGACCTGGTCGAGCGCGATGCGCTCCTGCGCCATGGTGTCGCGCTCGCGGATCGTCACGGCCTGGTCCTCGAGCGTGTCGAAGTCGACGGTGATGCAGAACGGCGTGCCGATCTCGTCCTGGCGGCGGTAGCGCTTGCCGATGGCGCCGGCGTCGTCGAAGTCGATGTTCCAGTGGCGACGCAGCGTCGCGGCGAGGTCACGGGCCTTGGGCGAGAGGTCGGCGTTGCGCGAGAGCGGCAGCACCGCGGCCTTGACCGGCGCGAGGCGCGGGTCGAGGCGCAGCAGCACGCGCTTGTCGACGCCGCCCTTGGTGTTGGGCGCCTCGTCCTCGGTGTAGGCGTCCACGAGGAAGGTCATGAGCGAGCGCGACAGCCCCGCCGCCGGCTCGATGACGTAGGGCGTGTACTTCTCGCCCGTCGTCTGGTCGAAGTAGACCAGGTCGGTGCCGGAGTGCTTGCTGTGCGTCGACAGGTCGAAGTCGGTGCGGTTCGCGATGCCCTCGAGCTCGCCCCACTCCGAGCCGGCGAAGCGGAAGCGGTACTCGATGTCGACCGTGCGCTTCGAGTAGTGCGACAGCTTCTCGGGCGCGTGCTCGTAGTGCCGCAGGTTCTCGGGGTCGATGCCGAGGTCGACGTACCAGCGGGTGCGCTCCTCGAGCCAGTACTGCAGCCACTCCTCGTCCTCGCCGGGCTTGACGAAGAACTCCATCTCCATCTGCTCGAACTCGCGGGTGCGGAAGATGAAGTTGCCGGGCGTGATCTCGTTGCGGAAGCTCTTGCCGGTCTGGGCGATGCCGAACGGCGGCTTCTTGCGCGAGGCCTGCATGACGTTGTTGAAGTTGACGAAGATGCCCTGGGCCGTCTCCGGGCGCAGGTAGTGCAGCCCCGCCTCGTCCTCGATGACGCCGAGGTAGGTCTTGAGCATCATCTGGAAGTCGCGCGGCTCGGTCCAGCGGCCCTTGGTGCCGCAGTCGGGGCAGACCACGTCGGTCATCAGGATCGTGTCGGGGTCCTCGATGCCCTTCTTCTCCGCGAGCGCCTCCTGCAGGTGGTCCTGGCGGCGGCGCTTGTGGCAGTTGAGGCACTCGACGAGCGGGTCGGTGAAGGTGCCGACGTGGCCGGAGGCGACCCACGTCTCACGCGGCAGGATGATCGAGGAGTCGAGGCCGACGACGTCGTCGCGGCTCGTCACCATGGACTTCCACCACTGGCGGCGGATGTTCTCCTTGAGCTCGACGCCGAGGGGGCCGTAGTCCCAGGCAGACCGCGTGCCTCCGTAGATCTCACCGCTCGGGAAGACGAAGCCCCTGCGCTTGCAGAGGCTGACGACGGTGTCCACGATGGAAGTCTGCTTGGCCATGCCGCACAGGTTATCGGGCCGACGGCGGTGCTTCGCCACGCGTCCGACGTGGGCGGCCCGGTCACCTAGGCTCGGTGCGTGGCCCTCAGCTTCCGTTCCCGTCTCGAGCACGCCTCCGTCCCGTGGGTGGAGCGGCTCAACGCCGTCCCCCGACCCGTCGCGCTCGTCGTGCTCGTGGCCCTGCTCGCCGCCGGCATCGTCGCCCCGCGCCCGTGGGGCGGCATCGCCTTCCTCGTCGTGTCGGCCTTCGTCGGATGGCTCCTCTTCCTCACCTGGCAGCGGCTGACCCTGCCCGAGCGGCTCATGCGGGTGGCCGTGCTCGTGCTCGCCGTGGCCGTCGCGATCGTGCGGATCGTCCCGGCCTGAGATCCCGGTTTTGACAATCATTCTCATAATGAGAATGATTGTCATCATGACCCTCTCCTCCCGCCGCTCGACCCCTCGCCCGGCCGCCCGCTCGCGTCGAGCCCTCGCCTCCCTCTCCGTCGCCGCGGCCGTCGTCGCCGGGGCCGCCGCCTGCGGGAGCGACGCCCCCGGGTCGGGTTCCGGGGGCTCTGCCGAGGGCGCCGTCGTCACCTCGTTCTACCCCGTCGAGTTCGCGACGCAGCAGATCGCCGGCGGCACGGTCCCGGTCACCGTGCTGACCAAGCCCGGCGCAGAGCCGCACGACCTCGAGCTGGCCCCCCAGGACGTCGGGTCGATGACGCAGGCCCGCCTCGTCATCTACTCCGACGGCTTCCAGCCGGCCGTCGACGACGCCATCGGCCAGGTCGACCCGTCGCGCGTGCTCGACGTGGCCGACGCCGCCCAGCTGACGCTCACGGCCGCCGAGGAGGAGGGCCACGACCACGCCGACGAGTCGCACGGCGACCACGCCGCCCACTCCGGCGACGACCCCCACTTCTGGCTCGACCCCAAGCGCTACGCCGCCGTGGCCCAGGCCATCGCCGCGCGTCTCGGCGCGGACGACCCGACGCACGCCGCCACCTACACGGCGAGCGCCAAGGCGTTCGTCGCCAAGCTCGACGCCCTCGACGCGGAGTTCGCGAAGGGCCTCGCGTCGTGCGACTCGAAGGTCGTCGTCACGAGCCACGCCGCGTTCGGCTACCTCTCCCAGCGCTACGGCCTCGAGCAGCACGGCATCAGCGGCCTCTCCCCCGAGGCCGAGCCGAGCGCCGCCGGCCTGCAGGAGATCTCGAACCTCGTCCGCAGCGAGAAGGTCTCGACGATCTTCCAGGAGACGCTCGTCGAGCCGAAGTTCGCCCAGACGGTCGCGACGTCGACGGGCGCCACGCTCGCGACGCTCGACCCCGTCGAGGGCATCACGACCGAGTCGGCCGGCACGGACTACTTTGAGGTCATGCGCAGCAACCTCGCCGCCCTCCAGAAGGGCCTGGGCTGCAAGTGACGGCCGCCGCCGCCCCGCACCGCGACCCGGCCACCCCGGCGGTCATCGAGCTGCGCCGTGCCTCCTTCGGCTACGGCGAGCGGCCCGTGCTCGTCGACGCCGACCTCGTCGTGCACCCGGGCGAGATCGTCGCCGTGGTGGGTCCCAACGGCTCCGGCAAGTCGACGCTCATGAAGGGCCTGCTCGGTCTCAACGAGCGCATCGCGGGCGAGGTGACCCTCTTCGGGGTGCCGGGTCACGAGCTGCACGACCGCGCCCGCATCGGCTACGTGCCGCAACGGCACACCTTGTCGGCCTCGGTGCGGGCGACGGCGGAGGAGATCGTCTCGACGGGGCGCCTCCCCCGGCTCGGCTGGCTCGGCCGTCTGCGTGCGACGGACCGCCAGGTCGTCGCCCGCTCGCTCGAGGTCGTCGGGCTCGCCGACCGCGCGGCGACCGAGGTCAGCACCCTCTCCGGCGGGCAGCAGCGTCGCGTCCTCATCGCGCGCGCGCTCGCCGGCCAGCCCGAGGTGCTCGTCATGGACGAGCCGACGGCAGGGGTGGACGCAGCGAGCCAGCACGTGCTCGCCGACGTGCTCGAGCGCCTCGTCGACCGCGGCGTCACCATGCTCATCGTCACGCACGAGCTCGGCGCCCTCGAGCGCCTGCTCACCCGCATCGTCGTCGTCGACGGCGGGCGCATCCGCTTCGACGGCACGCCGAGCGCGTATGCCGCCGCGCGCGACCGCGTGCACCACGACCACGACAGCCACCACCACGACGACGAGCTGCACGGCGACGGCGGCGGGGTGCCGCACGGGCCGCTCGACGCCATGCGCGACAGGAGGACCCGGTGATCGAGATGCTGTCCATCGACTTCATGCAGCGCGCGCTCGTCGCGGCGCTGCTCGTCGGCACCGTCGCCCCGATGGTCGGGATCTTCCTCGTCCAGCGCCGCCTCTCCCTCATCGGCGACGGGATGGGCCACGTCGCGCTGGCCGGCGTCGCCATCGGCCTCGTGACCGGGTCGGCCCCGGTGCTGACGGCGCTCGTGGCGGCGGTGCTCGCCGCCGTCGTCATCGAGCTGCTGCGCACGCGCGGCCGCACGAACGGCGACGTCGCGCTGGCCGTCATCTTCTACGGCGGCATCGCGGCCGGCGTCGTCATCATCAGCAAGTCCGCCGACGGCACCCCCGCCAACCTCATGAAGTACCTCTTCGGGTCGATCCTCACGACCCAGCGGAGCGACCTCTACCTCTTCGCCGCGCTGGCCCTCGTCATCGCCGTCACGACGTGGGCGCTGCGCCCCCGGCTCTTCGCCGTGGCCAACGACGAGGAGTACGCGCGCGCCGTCGGCATCCCCGTGCTACCGCTCAACATCGTGCTCGCCGTGCTCACGGCGACGACGGTCGTCGTGGCGATGCGCGTCGTCGGGCTGCTGCTCATCAGCGCCCTCATGATCGTGCCGAACGCGGCGAGCCAGCTCGTCGCCCGCTCCTTCGGCGGCGGGCTGCGCTGGGCCATCGGCTTCGGGCTCGTCTCGTCGGTCGGCGGGGTGGCCCTCTCCTATCCGCTCAACACCCCGTCGGGTGGCACGATCGTGCTGCTCGCCGTCGGGCTCTTCGTCGTCACGGCGGCGGTGACCGGCATCATGACGCGCGTCGGGTCCCGGCGGCACGCGGAGGCCGAGACGCACGCGCACGAGCACGGCGTCGAGTGCGGCCACCCGACCGTGACCCACGGCGACCATCTCGACTACCTGCACGACGGCCACCTGCACGCCGCCCACGAGGGGCACTACGACGAGCACGGCGACCACGACGAGGGCCACCACGACCCCCACGGCCACCAGGGCACGCACGGGCACCCCGCCCCGGCGGGCGCGCCCGGCTCCGCCACCCCGACGACGGGAGACCGACGATGACCACCGGCAGCAGCACGCGCGACACGACGGCGAGCACCGCCCGACGGCCGACCCGGCAGCAGGCGGCCGTGGCCGAGCTGCTCGAGCGCTCCGACGACTTCACCTCGGCCCAGACGGTGCACGCCCGGCTGCGCGAGTCCGGCGCCGGGGTCGGGCTCGCGACTGTCTACCGCACGCTCCAGTCGATGGTCGAGGCCGGCACGGTCGACGTGCTGCGCACCGACGACGGCGAGGCCGTCTACCGGGCCTGCTCGACGCACCACCACCACCACCTCGTGTGCCGCTCGTGCGGCCGCACCGTCGAGGTCGAGGGGCCCGCCGTCGAGAAGTGGGCCGACAAGGTCGCGAGCGACCACGGGTTCTCGGGCGTCACGCACACCCTCGAGATCTTCGGCACCTGCGCCGACTGCACCGCCGCCGCCCGCTGACGCCACCCCCGTCGCCCGTCGCCACCCGCGCGGAACCGGGCCACCGCCAGACGGGTGGCGTCGTGCCGGCGGCGCGTCTCGGACCCGACGGGGCCGCTCCGTCCACACCCCCTTTCGTCCGCGCCCGGGTCATCCACAGCCGCTTGGGTCCGCTCCCGGGCGCCGGTCGCACGGCCCACGCTGTCACCATGAGCGCTCCCCGTCGCGTGCAGCCCGACGTCGACCTGCCGTATGCCGCCCGCGACGTCCTCAGCGCGGCCGAGCTGGCTCGGCACGGGATCGACTCGCACCAGGTGCGGCGTCTCGTCCGTTGCGGCCGGCTGCACCGCCTGTGCACGGGCTGGTACGCCACGCGCTGCCCCGAGGACGCCGTCGACCGCCACGTGCTCCTGGCCCGAGCGGTGCTGCGCCAGCTCGACGGACGGGCAGCCCTCAGCCACCACAGCCTCGTCGTGCTCGCCGGCCTCCCCGTGTGGCGTGCCGACCTGTCGGCGGTCCACGTGACCCGGGTCGCCGACCAGGTGACGCGCCGCAGGCCGCACGTCGTCAGCCACTCGGCCGTGCCCGGGCTCGTCCCGACCACGCCGGCACCGCAACCGGGCCCGCCGGCCGTGGGACCGCTCGTGCCCCTGGCCGTCGCAGTCGTCCAGACGGGCCTCGTGGCCGGATCCATGGATGCGGCCATCTGCGCGGACGCCGCCCTTCGATGCGGCCTCGTGACGGCCGGGTCGCTGCGCGAGGCCGCCGCCCTGTTGTCGGGGCATCGCGGCATCCGGGCCACGGTCGCGGCCCTGGAGCGATGCGACGGCCGGCACGAGTCCCCCGGCGAGACGCGCCTGGCCCACCTTCTTGCCGACCTCGGGCTGTCCGTGACGCCGCAGCTCGAGGTCGCGACCCGACTGGGCACGCGCCGCGCCGACTTCCGCATCGACGGCACCCGGGTGCTCATCGAGTTCGACGGCAAGGTGAAGTACACCGACCCGCGGCACGGTGGCGACGTGCTGTGGCAGGAGAAGCGGCGCCAGGACGCGCTCGAGGACGAGGGCTGGACGGTGGTCCGGGTGACGTGGTCCGACCTCGACCGACCGGAGGTCGTCTGGAACCGCATCCGCGCCGCGATCAGCCGCAGCCGGCCGTCCGATCCGGCGGCACGCTGAGGGTCCCGAGCCACCCGGAGACCAGCGGCGTCGACCCGACGGGGTGGCTCAGGGAGCGGTCGTCGGGGTGTCGACGGCGCCGCCGTAGCGACGGTCGCGGTCGACGTAGGCCTCGATGGCGGCCCAGAGGTCGCGACGGTCGTAGTCGGGCCACAGCCGGTTCTGGAACACCATCTCGGCGTAGGCCGACTGCCAGAGCAGGAAGTTGCTCGTGCGCTGCTCGCCGGAGCTGCGCACGAAGAGGTCGACGTCGGGCATCGTCGGCTCGTCGAGGTACTTCTTGATCGTCTTCTCGTCGACCGATCCCGGCCGCAAGCGACCGTCCTTGACGTCGTGGGCGATCCGCTGGACGGCGTCGGCGATCTCGGCGCGGCCGCCGTAGTTGACGCAGAAGTAGAGGGTCAGCCCGGTGTTCTGCGCCGTCAGCTCCTGCGCGATCTCGAGCTCCTTGATGACGGACCTCCAGAGGCGGGGCGCGCGGCCGACCCAGCGCATGCGCACGCCCCACTCGTTCAGCTGGTCGCGGCGGCGGCGGATGACGTCGCGGTTGAAGCCCATGAGGAAGCGCACCTCCTCGGGCGAGCGACGCCAGTTCTCCGTCGAGAAGGCATACGCCGACAGGTGCGTGACGCCGACCTCGACGGCTCCGGCAACGACGTCGAGCAGCGACGCCTCGCCCGCCTCGTGCCCCTTCGTGCGCGGGAGCCCGCGCGCGTTGGCCCATCGACCGTTGCCGTCCATGACGATGGCGACGTGCTTCGGCAGCAGGTCCGCGGGGATCGCGGGCGGCATCGCCCCGGACGGGTGCGGGAACGGCTTGGCGTACATGGGTCTCCGGTCGGTCGGGAGCGGGTTCGCTTCGGGCTCAGGCTCGTTCGACGAGGCGCAGCGACCGCAGACCCCGCTCGATGTGCCACTGGAGGAAGGCCGACACGAGCCCGTTGCCCTGGCTGCGGTGCCGCTCGTCGCTCGCGTCGGCGACGTCCCAGTCGCCGGTGAGCAGCGATGCGAGCAGCTCGAACGTCTCCGGGGCCGGGGCGCTCGAGCCGGGCGGGCGGCAGGCGGAGCAGACGGCCCCACCGGCCTGCACGTGGAAGGCGCGGTGCGGGCCCGGCGCGCCGCACTTGGCGCAGTCGACGAAGCTCGGGGCCCAGCCCGCGATGGCGAGCGAGCGCAGCAGGTAGGCGTCGAGCACGAGGCCCGCGTCGTGGTTGTGCTCGGCGAGCGACCGGAGGGCGCCGGCGAGCAGGAGGAACTGCTGGGTCTGCGGCTCGTGCTCCTCGGTCAGCTGCAGCGCGGTCTCGAGCATCGAGGTGGCGCACGTGTAGGCCGTGTAGTCGCGGGCGATGGCGTCGCCGTAGGGGGCCAGCGTCTCGACCTGGGTCACGGTGTCGAGGTTGCGCCCCTCGTAGCACTGCACGTCGATGACCATGCCGGGCTCGAGCCGCGAGCCGAAGCGCGACTTCGTGCGCCGCACCCCCTTGGCGACGGCCCGCACGCGCCCCCGGGTGCGCGTCAGCATCGTGATGATCCGGTCGGCCTCGCCCAGCTTGTGGGTGCGCAGGACGATCGCCTCGTCACGGTAGAGGGGCATGGGCCCATTCTCTCCCCCTCCGGGGTGTGGGACGCACCGCACGCGCCGGGCTCCCCGAGGTCGGCCCGGAACTCGGCCCCCGAGGTTCGAACACGCGTTCGACCACGTGGTCTATCGTGGGGTCATGGACCTCTCACTCCAGGGTTCGCTGCTCGACCTGGGCGAGGCGATGACCCTGCGCGCCCTCGGTACCGGCACCGTGCGGCACCCGCTCGCCCACGGCGCCTGGGTCGACGTCCGGCCCGGCTGGCTCGCGGCCGGCGACGAGCTCTTCACGGCGCTGCTGCGCGACGTGCCGTGGCACGCCGAGCGCCGCCAGATGTACGACTCCGTCGTCGACGTGCCCCGCCTCACGAAGTTCTACGCGGGCGACGAGCGTCTCCCCCACCCGATGCTCGTCGAGGCGCGCGACGCGCTGAGCCGCCACTACGCGCCGGAGCTCGGTGAGCCGTTCGTCACCGCGGGCCTCTGCCTCTACCGCGACGGGCGCGACAGCGTCGCGTGGCACGGCGACCGCATCGGCCGGTCGCGCGACAGCGACACGATGATCGCCATCCTGTCGCTGGGCTCCGCGCGCACCCTGGCGCTCCGGCCCCGCGACGGCGGCCCCATCCCCGGGTCGAGGGCAAAGAGCTTGCGCTACGCCCTCGGGCATGGTGACCTCGTCGTGATGGGTGGCTCGTGCCAGCGGACGTGGGACCATGCGGTCCCCAAGACGTCGGAGCCGATGGGACCGCGCATCTCCGTGCAGTTCCGTGTCGCAGGCGTCCGCTGACAGGAGATCCCGTATGCCGTCCAGCCGCTCAGGTGGCCCCCTTCCCTACCTCGACCACCTCGCGGCCGACTCGGCCCGCTTCCGCGCGGTGCTCGCGACCGCGCCGGCCGACGCCCGGGTGCCCTCGTGCCCCGACTGGAGCGCGGACGACCTGCTCTGGCACCTCGCCGAGGTGCAGTGGTTCTGGGGCGAGATCGCCGAACGGGGACTCACCGACCCCGCGGCGGTCGAGGCGATGAACGACGCCCGCGACGAGCGGCCCACCGACCGGTCGGGGCTGCTCGCCTTCTTCGACCGCTCGAGCGAGCGGCTCCATCGGCAGCTGACCGACCTCGCGCCGACGACGCCGCTCTGGATGTGGGCCGACGACAAGACGGCCGGCTACATCGCCCGGCGCCAGGCCCACGAGGCCCTCGTCCACCGCCTCGACGCCGAGCTCACGGTCGGCGACCGCACGCCGCTCGACCCCAGGCTCGCGGCTGACGGCGTCGACGAGGCGCTCCGGATCATGCGCGGTCACGAGCCCGACGAGGACCTATCCCACGCTCCGGTCGCCGGGCCAGTGACGATCGCCACCGTCGACGCGATGCACACGTGGACCGTCACCCCCGTGCGGATCACCGGCAGCTGGAACGGGCGCGAGATCGACCTGCAGCGCTTCCTCGTCGCCGACGGGCCCGACCCGAGCTCGGTCGCCGAGATCAGCGGCACCGCGGCCGACCTCGACTGCTGGCTGTGGAACCGGCCGCCCGAGGGGTCGATCGCCCGGGACGGCGATCCGACGGCGCAGGCGGCGGTCGACGCCGTGCTCAGCGACTCGATCGACTGAGGGGCCGACCGCGTCGCCGAGCCGGCCGCGGCACGTGCGCGTGCACGAGCCCGGCCAGCGCGACGACGAGCGGGACGAAGGCGAACAGGTAGCGCGACCGCCCCTGCAGCACCACGGTGAAGGCGGCGATCCCGAGCACCGAGACCGCGACGAGCAGGGTCTCGCGGCGGTACGGCACGCGCAGCAGGCCGACACCGGCGACGAGCAGCACGGCGAGCCAGAGCGCCTGGGTGAGGTCGGCCCGCAGCGGGTAGGCGTCGCCCTCGAACCCGTTGAGCGCGTGGACGATCGCGGTCGGACCGGTGGCCGGGGCGAGCGTGCCGGGCAGGGAGTCCGGGCCCTCGCCCCAGGCCCAGAACATCCCGTCGCCCCAGTTCCACGCCGTCTTCGAGGCGTAGAACGCGATGCTCCCGCCGAGGCCGCGCTCGTCCCAGCGGTCCGCGAGGAACTGCGCCGCGTAGGCCCTCATCTGCTCCTGCGAGGCCCCGTCGACGGCGTCGACCATCGGCCGCGAGTACGCGCCGTAGTTGACGACGCCCCCGGCGCCACGCTGCTCGTCCGCGCCGAGCGCCACCCACCACAGCAGCGGCGGCGACACCTCGGTGTGCAGGCGGCTCGCGTCGACACCGGCCGCCGAGGTCGCCGCCGCGGACAGCCCGACCCCGAGCCCGACGAAGGCGAGGGCCGAGGCCGCGCAGGCGGCGAGCACCCGGGCCCGGCGCTCCGGCGCCAGCCCGTGGTCGAAGAGGGCGACCACCGTCGTCAGCACCGCGGCGACGGCGATGACCACGGGCGTGGTCTTGACGGCATACGCGATCGCGACGGCGACGACGGCGAGCACCCACAGCACGATGCGGCCACGCCGCGCACCCGGCGTCAACGCCCTGGCGGCGAGCGCGACCCCTCCGACGACGAAGGGCATCGCGTAGAAGTCGGTGTAGGGCACCGCGAGCCAGGGGCTCGTGCCGACGAGCACGAGCGTCACGAGCTGCGCGCCGACCGCCGGCCCCCGGCCCGCCACGCGCGCGACGAGGCCGTGCACGGCATACAGGGTCACGGTCACGCAGATTCCGTTGAGCGGGATGAGGACTGCGTCGGGCGCCAGCGAGAACGCTTGTGCCACGGCGACACCCGCGCGATCGATCGCGAGGAGGGGAAGGTTGTTCGGGTAGAGCGACAGGTAGTCGTAGTCAGCAGCCCGCAGGGGCTCGCCCGCCTGAAGCAGGCGCGCCATGTCGAGCATGACGCGCGCGTCCCAGCCGTAGTGGTAGCGCGTCATGAGGCCGATGACCGTGGCCACGGCGCCGCCGCCGACGGCCACGGCGAGCGCCGCCCCGCGCCCCTTGGCCCAGCCCGGCACCCGGACGAGCGCCGCCACCACGACGAGCGCCACCGTCGCGGGCACGACCACCTGCCAGCGGTGCGCGACGTTGACCGGGCGCGGCGCGACGAGCGCGACGAGGGCCACGGCCACCAGTGAGACCCCGGCCAGTCGCAGCAGCGCTCGACCGACGCGGGAGTCCATGGCGCCTGACGCTACCCCAACGCACGAAGGGCCCCGCGCCCCGCCCGTGACGGCGTGACCGACCGGGCGGGGCCGCCGCTCAGGCGTCGCGCTCGGCCCGGTTGACGGCCGACACGATGGCCTTGATCGAGGCCGTGACGATCGACGGGTCGACCCCGACGCCCCACAGCACCCGGTCACCGACCGCGCACTCGACGTAGGCCGCGGCGCGGGCGTCGCCACCCGCGGACAGGGCGTGCTCCGCGTAGTCGAGCACGCGCACGTCGGGCGTCCCCTCGACGGTCGAGAGCGCGTCGACGAAGGCGGCGATCGGGCCGTTGCCCGTGCCGGTGACCGTCAGCGACTCGCCGCGGTCGGTGACCGTCGCCTCGATGGTGCTCGCGCCGTCGACGGTCGAGTCGGTGACGACGTTGACGAGCTCGAAGCGGCCCCAGGCGCGCGACGGGTCGGGGAGGTACTCGTCCTGGAAGCGCGACCACAGCTCGGCGGGAGCGACCTCACCGCCGTCCTGGTCGACGCCGCGCTGGACGACGCCGGAGAACTCGATCTGCAGGCGGCGCGGCAGGTCCATCTGGTGCTCGGTCTTCATGATGTAGGCGACCCCGCCCTTGCCCGACTGGCTGTTGACGCGCACGACGGCCTCGTAGGAACGGCCGAGGTCGTGCGGGTCGATGGGCAGGTAGGGCACGCCCCAGACGAGGTCGTCGATGCTCGTGCCCTTCTCCTTGGCCTCGGCGGCCATCGCCTCGAAGCCCTTCTTGATGGCGTCCTGGTGCGAGCCGGAGAAGGCTGTGAAGACGAGGTCGCCGCCGTAGGGGTGGCGCTCCCCCACGGGCAGCTGGTTGCAGTGCTCGACGGTGCGGCGCACCTCGTCGATGTCGCTGAAGTCGATCTGCGGGTCGATGCCCTGGCTGAAGAGGTTCATGCCGAGCGTCACGAGGCAGACGTTGCCGGTGCGCTCGCCGTTGCCGAAGAGGCAGCCCTCGATGCGGTCGGCGCCGGCGAGGTAGCCGAGCTCGGCCGCGGCCACACCGGTGCCACGGTCGTTGTGCGGGTGCAGGCTGACGACGATCGACTCGCGGCGTTCCAGGTGGCGGATCATCCACTCGATCGAGTCGGCGTAGACGTTGGGCGTCGCCATCTCGACGGTGGCGGGCAGGTTGACGATGATCTTGTGGTCGGGGCTCGGGTCGATGACGTCGACGACGGCGTTGCAGATCCGCATGGCGAAGTCGAGCTCGGTGCCGGTGTAGGACTCGGGCGAGTACTCGTAGTAGATCGTCGTGTCGGGGATCGTCTCCTCGAGCTTCTTGCACAGCCGCGCGGCCTGGACGGCGATGTCGATGATGCCGTCCTGGTCGAGGCCGAAGACGACCTTGCGCTGCAGCGCCGACGTCGAGTTGTAGAAGTGGACGATGGCCTGCTTGCTGCCGCGGATCGCGTCGTAGGTCCGCTCGATGAGGTGGTCGCGGCACTGCGTGAGCACCTGGATCGTCACGTCGTCGGGGATGTGGCCGCCCTCGATGAGCTCGCGGCAGAAGTCGTAGTCGGTCTGGCTCGCCGACGGGAAGCCGACCTCGATCTCCTTGTAGCCCATCTTCACCAGCAGCTGGAACATCCGCAGCTTGCGCTCGGAGTTCATCGGGTCGATGAGCGCCTGGTTGCCGTCGCGCAGGTCGACGGCGCACCAGCGCGGCGCGGTCTCGATGCGCTTCGTCGGCCAGGTGCGGTCCGGGAGCTCGAACGGGATCTGCTCGTGGAACGGGACGTACTTCTGGAACGGCATTCCCGACGTCTGCTGGGGGTGGATCATCGCTGCACTCTCTTCGTCTGCGTCTCGCTCGGTGTCCGGCCGGACACGAGGAACTCCGCGACGAGGAGGGCCGGGGTCAGGCCTCGTCGCGGCAGAGAAGGAGGAGGCTCACCGCTCGCACCCTTTCACCGTATGCCGGTCGCCACGTCGCGTCCACCCCTCGGGACCGCTGCCCGAATCGTGAGACACGGGTCTCGTCACCCGACCGGCCCGTCGTCGGGCAGGTCGTCGCGCGGGTGATCAGGCAGGTGATCGGGTATGCCGTCCCACCCCGTCGCGGCCGCACTCCCCCGCGTGCCCGGCGGATCGACGACGCCGTAGTTGACGTCGTCGCGACCCGTCCCCATCGCCCCCCAACCGACGGCGACGCCGCTCGGGAGGGGCGGGGAGGCGTCACGCCCCGAGGCCAGCTGCGCATCCGCGCCCTCAGGGCCGATCCCGACGGAACGCCAGACCCTCGCCTCGGCAGGCACCACGTCGAGATCGGTCCAGGCCCGCGCCTCGGCGGCGGAGAAACCTGTTGCTACCCAACGGGTACGAGCCTCCACAGTGACCCCCACAGCGTCGAATGCCCGCGCCTCGACAGGAGTCAGCTGCGGGTCGGCCAGGAGGAGGTCTCGTGCCACGCGGGCCTCGAACCCGGCGGAGCGCCACTTCTCGGCGTCGGCGAGGTCGACACCAAGCCAGGTCTCCAGCTCGTCCACGCCGAACCCCGCCTGGATCCACGTCCGCGCCTCGGACGGAGCGATGTCGCTGAGCGGCCAGGGCCGGCAGTCGCCGTCGGGAGCGGGCACACCGAGCTCCCGCCATTGCGCCACCCGTTCCACCGCGGCGGCGGTATCCACTTCGGACGAGGCGACGGCACCCACCCACGCGGCGGCCTGCGCGTCGGTGAGGGCCTCATCGACCGGCCCGGCCGCCCTGAGCCGCTCCAGGTGCACGGGGTGCAAACCCCGACACACGAGTTCGGCGACGTCCTCGCCCGACCTGCCTGCCGCCGACCACGCCTCCGCAGCAGCCCGCATCTCGGGCGGCACCACTTGCCAGACCTCGTCCGCCGTCATGGCGAGGATCTCTCGCGCGACGGCGAGGACGGCGGCAGGGCCGGAGTCGTCGTGTTCGAGCCGCAGCCAGATCATCCGGACGACGACGTTCACGCCGAGCCCCGACCACGGTGAGCGCAGCAGCCACACGCGGCCGCGCGGCGGTGCAGGGAGTCCGCACTCGGCGGCGGTCTCGCACATCTCCTCGTACGGGTCGCCCCGGCCGTAGGCGGGGACGACCTCCCGTCGACCGTCCAGCCACACCCGGACGACCACCTTCGGGCGGCGGTCCTCCACCCAACCACGCAGCTCCGCAGGCCATGCCGCGAGAACGGCGAGCTGGTAGCCCGAGCCGTCGAACGGCACCCAGCCGGCCTGCACGAGGGCGGCGACCTCGGGCAGCTCGTCCATCCGGGGCATGGTGCGAGACTCGTCCCTCGCCCGCAGCTCGCGTGCCTCACCGCTGGCGACGAGACGGGCGAGGTCGGCGAGTCGTGGCGGCAGGGCGGCCACCGTGTCAGGCGGCACGAGGGGGGCCTCGTCGACGCCCCATGGGTCGCCGGTCAAGGGGCGTCCGTGGGTTCCGATGGGCCCGCGGTGCCTGCCTTCTCGGAGTCCCCGCGGACGTCGGCGATGTTCTCCTCCGGTCGCGGCGGCACCGTCTGGTCCTCCTCGAGGACCTCGAGCTCGTGGTCGGGGTGATTCGTCATCCGCACTCCTGTGACTCGTGGCCGCAACGCCTGCCCGACACGCTACCCGCCCTCGTCGTGACCGTGGTCCGGGACGGTGACCGTCGTCGCCGGCCCGGTGACGTCCCCGAGCAGGTCGGGTAGCGCGCCCGCGCAGCCGACGACCGTGACCGCGAGGACGGCCGTGACGGCGAGCGCCCGCACGTGGGCCGGGCTCCGCCGATCGGTCGGGCCGATCGGGTCGGCGGCCGAGGTCGAGAGCAGGAGCATGCGGGCTGCCAGGCAGACCGTCACGAGCTCGAGGGCGACGGCGGCCAGATCGGCCTGGCCGACGGCCTCCACCTCCCCCGCGCCGGGGCCGAACGGCAGCCCCACCGTCCGCGAGACGAGCCACACGAGCAGCGGTCCGACACCGAGCAGGACCGCGGCGATGAGGAGCCGGTGGCTCCGCACGTCCCCGGCTGCAACTGCGCCACGGCGCGGTTGCGGCCGCGTTCCGGCCTGCTCACCGGCTGCAACTGCGCCACGGCGCGGTTGCAGCCGGGTTCCGGCCTGCTCACCGGCTGCAACTGCGCCACGGCGCGGTTCGGGCGGGGTCGTTCGTCGGCCGCGGAGGACGGCGACGGCGGCCCCTCCCTCGCCGGCCGCGAGCACGACGAAGAAGGCGCCCGCGAGTGGCCACTCGTCGAGGTGCTCGGGCACCACGGCGAGGTGGATCGCGGCGCTGCCCGCGAGCGCCGCGGCGAGCCCGGCCGTCCGCGCGTCCCAGCGTGCCAGGTCCGCCTGGCGCGACCGGCGGGTCACGGGCAGGCGTCCACCGAGGGCGGCCATCACCCACGCGACGACGGCGAGGTTGGACACGACGACGAGACCGGTCCCCCAGGCGACGCCACGCACGGCCGTCGAGACCCCGTCGGCCTCGATGCGCTCGAGGCAGGGCGCACCGCAGCCCGGCGTCATGTGGCTCATGAGGTCGACGTGGCCCTGCTGGAGCCGCAGGTCGACGGCCGCGCCGAGCGCGAGCACGAGCGCGCCGACGACGGCTCCGGCGAGCGCGACGAGCGCGCCGGTCCACAGCTGGCGCCGGCCCCGGGGAACCGGGCCGAACCACCGCACCGCGAGCGCGAGGGCGGCGACGACCGCCACGACGTGGAGAGGAAGCGTGACGACGGTCTGGTGCGCCCACGTCTCGAAGGGGGCCGGGGTGCGCTCGATGGCTCCGACGGCGCTGCGCATCGACGCGGCCCAGAACCCGTCGACGGCGGCGAAGAGGGCGGCGAGGGGCACGACGAGCGCCCAGGGGACCCCGAGACGGCGGTCCGTGGAGGGGGCTCGGTCGCGGGTGACGGGCGAGACGACGGTCACGGGAAGACCTTTCGGCGGTGCGAGCCGGCTACGGGGTGATCTCCCAGCCGAACATCATGGCGTGGTCCTCGTGGAGGAGGTTGTGGCAGTGGGCGACGTACGGCCCGGTGAAGTCGCGGAAACCGCGGAAGATGACCACCGACTCCCCCGGGTCGAGCGCGACGAGGTCCTCGCGGCCGATGTCATCGGGGTGCCCCGGGGTGCCGCGGGTCGCGTCCTTGCCGTTGCGCAGCATGGTGCGGTGCTCCTCCATGTGCAGGTGGAACGGGTGCACCCAGCCGCCACCGCCGTTGCGGATCTCCCAGAGGTTGAAGCTGCCCTTGCGCTGCGACGCGGCCGGCGTGCGCCCGGCCTTGTTCTTGAGGCTCGTGGCCACGCTCATCGGCTCGAAGGGCTTGCCGTTGATGAGCCACTCGACCTCACCGCCGGCGGTCCCCCGCTGCACCTCGAAGATCGACCGGTTGTCGAGCATCGTCTGCCAGTTGGACGGGACCGGTGGGAGGGGTCGCATCGCCGTGGGGATCTGGCTGTCGTCCTGGGCGTCGTCACCGATGACGAACTTCAGCACGGGCACGGCGTACGCGGGGTCCGGGACCGAGCGCGAGGAGTTGGTCCACATCCGCCCGTCGGGCATCTTCATGACGTTCGTCAGGTAGACGACGTCGCCCTTCGTCGTCGGAGTGCCGTCCTGGTAGCGCGTGAAGTCGATGACGACCTCGCGCCGCTTGGCCGGCCACAGCTCGAAGGAGTCTCGGGTGACGGGGAACGGCAGCAGGCCACCGTCGGCCGCGATCTGGGTGAAGCGCATGCACTGCTGCGCGTCCGGGATGCGGTACTGGCCGTCGAGCTCGCTCCGGGTGTAGCCGAGGGAGACCGCGGACCTCGGCCCGTTCGTCGACGACATGAGCTTGAACTCGTAGATGCGCGACACCGAGGCGTCGAGGAAGCGGAAGCGGTACTTGCGGCGCTTCACCTCCATGACGGGGTATGCCGTGCCGTTGACGGTGAAGATGTCGCCGACGAGGCCGTGGTTGGGGAAGTGCTTGTAGAACGACTTGCCCCACCACTCCGGGTGGGTGGAGGGGTTCTTCGCGTCGGGGAACTCGCCCATCTTGTCGTGGAAGTCGAGGTGCGTCGTGACCCCGTCGTCGAGGCGCACGTCGAAGAAGGCGAGCGGGACGTCGTAGTCGACGTCGAACGAGCCGTCGGAGTGGTCGGTGCGCACCCCGGGAAGGCGCAGGCCCTCCGTCTCCTGCCCCGCGTCGTAGCGACCGGGGATGCCGGCGTACTCCTTGGGGTCGTAGATCGGGTAGAGCCCGACCATGCCCTTGTAGACGTTGGCGCCGGTGTGGTCCATCCGGTGGTCGTGGAACCAGAAGAAGCTCTGCTTCTCGCGGTCGTCGTTGCCCGCGGGCCAGTTGAGGTAGAGGTTGTCGCACCACGAGCCGACCGCGTAGCCCTCGAACTTCGGGCCGTAGAGCTTCGAGTAGTGCGGGTTGCCGTCGCTCTCCGGAGCGGTGTGCGCGTTGTGCAGGTGGGTGAGGAACGAGTGGTCCGGGGCGCCGAAGTCCTGCCGGTCCAGGCCGTAGGGGTTCTCGCCGAGGTTGTTGACGAAGCGCACGAGAGCCGGCCGGCCGTACTCGGCGTTGATCATCGGTCCCGGGAAGGTGCCGTTGAAGCCGTGGATGGTGCTCGGGGGCAGGCTCCTCGGCGTGCCGGCCGGGTAGCGGCGGCGGGTCTCGTCGAACGACACCGTCGGCTTGCCGTCCGGCGTGATCGCGAGCACCTTCGAGCTCGTGTAGGAGTGCGGCCGCACCTGCAGCTCGATCCGGTAGACGATCGGGTCGGGGCAGCCGATGTCACGCGTCCACACCTGGTGCCGCTCGTTGCCCAGGGAGTTCTGCTGGCCGTCACCCGGCCCCGGCGGCTGGGCCCACGACGCGACGTCCGGGATCGCCTCCGGCTTGAGCGCCCTCGGGACCGGCAGCTCGTCGGTGAAGGGCTCGAGGATCAGTGGGCTCGTCGGGAACTTCTCGAGGTAGAAGATCGTGTCGCCGAGCACCGTCCCCGTGGCGCCGATCGCCCCGTCGAGCGAGAGCAGGCCTCGCTCCTGCAGGTAGGGCTGGCCGAACGCCTTGGCTCCGGCGAGCGCGACACCGAGCCCGCCGGCCGCGCCCAGTCGCAGCATGGTCCTCCGGGCGAGCCCGCCCGTCGCGTCCGTCGCGTCCGTCTCGTGGTCTTCGCGCATGGCTGGACTCCTTGTCCAGGTCGGTCGTCTCCCGTCGACCACCAGCGTGCCGGACCGGCCTTGTGAAATCCTTGGGCTCCCGATCCACCGGGGCCCGCCACCGGCGGGCGTCAGGCGCGCTGGCAGACCATGAGCGCGTTGCCGTCCGGGTCCTCGAACTGGACGAAGAAGACGCTGCCGATGTCCTCGACCTCGGAGGTGATCGTCACCCCGAGCGCGCGCAGGTGCTGCACCGTCGCGACCATGTCGTCGGTCCAGAGGAAGAAGCGCGGGGGCCCGCTCGCCACGACGTCCGGCCGGTTGGCGTCGAGGGCGAGGCGGGTCTCACCGTCGGTCGGGACGTCGAAGATCGTGCCCTCGTGGGAGGCGGCGCCGGGCTCGAAGTCGAGCAGGTCGGCATACCAGCGGATCGCCGCCGGCATGTCGCTGACGGGGACGAAGACCTGGCCGACGCGGCGCTGGATGGGACTGCTCATCGCGGCAGGCTAGACGATGGCCAGCCGACCGCGAAATCGCTTGGTACGCCTCAGAAGCCGAGGCGCTGCAGCTGCTTGGGGTCGCGCTGCCAGTCCTTGGCGACCTTGACGTGCAGGTCGAGGAAGACCTTCTGGCCGAGCAGCGCCTCGATGCCCTTGCGGGCGTTCGTGCCGACCTCGCGCAGCCGAGAGCCGCCGCGACCGATGACGATGGCCTTCTGGCTCGGCCGCTCGACGAAGACGTTGACCCGCACGTCGAGCAGGGGGCTGTCCTCGGGTCGGTCCTCGCGGGGCACCATCTCCTCGACGACGACGGCCAGGGAGTGCGGCAGCTCGTCGCGCACGCCCTCGAGGGCCGCCTCGCGCACGAGCTCGGCGATCATCACCATCTCGGGCTCGTCGGTGAGCACGCCGTCGGGGTAGAGCTGCGGCGAGCGCGGCAGGAAGGAGGCGAGCACGTCGCGCACCTCCTCGACCTGGCTGCCCGAGACGGCCGAGCACGGGATGATCGCGTCCCACTCGCCCAGCTGGTCGATGGCCATGAGGTGCTCGGCGAGCCGCTCGCGGTCGACGGCGTCGGCCTTCGTCGCGATGGCGACGACGGGACGGCGCCGCACGGAGCGCAGCTCCTTGAGCTCGGCCGCGATGAACGTGTCGCCCGGGCCGATGCGCTGGTCGGCGGGCAGGCAGAAGCCGATCACGTCGACCTCGAGCAGCGTCTCGCGGACGAGGTCGTTGAGCCGTTGCCCCAGCAGGGTCCGCGGCTTGTGCAGCCCCGGGGTGTCGACGAGGATCACCTGCGCCGTCGGCGTCGTCGCGACGCCGCGGATCGTGTGGCGGGTCGTCTGCGGCTTCGAGCTCGTGATGGCGACCTTCTGCCCCACGAGCGCGTTCGTCAGCGTCGACTTGCCCGCGTTGGGTCGCCCCACGAGACAGGCGAACCCGGCCCGGTAGTCGTCGGGTCGCCCGGCGCCGGGAAGGCGCCCGCCCTCGGTCGGCTCAGTGTCCTGCGTGCCCATGGGCGTCCTCCGTCGTGGTGTGCCGCGTCGCGGGGGCCTCGGCCTCCCCGGCGTGGTGCGGGTCGTGCTCGTCGGGCACCGGGGCGCGGTGCACGATGACCGACGCGACGCGGTGGCGTCGCCCGGCCATGCGCTCGGCCGTCAGCTCCAGTCCCGCGACCGTACCGGACGAGCCGACGATCGGGACCCGCCCGATGACCTTCGTCAGCAGGCCGCCGACCGTGTCGACGTCCTCCTCCTCGATCGTCACGTCGAAGAGCTCGGCGAGGTCGTCGATGTCCATCGATGCCGGAACGCGCAGCGTGCCGTCCTCGAGCTGCTCGACGCCGGGCGCCTCACGGTCGTGCTCGTCGGCGATCTCGCCGACGATCTCCTCGATGATGTCCTCGATCGTGACGAGGCCTGCGGTGCCGCCGTACTCGTCGACGACGATGGCGAAGTGGTTCTGGTCGCGCTGCATCTCGCGGAGGAGGTCGTCGACGGGCTTGCTCTCGGGCACGAAGTGCATGGGCCGCATCACCTCGGTCGCGAGGTGCCGCCCGTCCTCGGGCGCCGCGGTGAGGCGCCGCGCGACGTCCTTGAAGTAGAGCAGGCCGCGCACGTCGTCGCTGTCCTCGCCGACGACGGGGATGCGCGAGAAGCCGGAGCGCAGGAAGAGCGACATCGCGCTGCGCAGGGTCTTGTCGGCGTCGAGCACGACCATGTCGGTGCGCGGCACCATGACCGCCCGCGCCAGGGTGTCGCCGAGCTCGAAGACGGAGTGGATCATCTCTCGCTCGTCGGCCTCGATGACGTCGGAGTCACCGGCCCGGTCGACGAGGTCGCGCAGCTCCGACTCGGTCTGGAACGGCCCGTCGGTGTAGCCCTTGCCCGGCGTGACGGCGTTGCCGAGCACGACGAGCAGCTTCGCGACCGGGCCGAGCACACGGCGCAGGCCGACGGCGAAGGGCGCGCTCCAGAGCGCGACGGTGTCGTAGTGCTGGCGCCCGAGCGTGCGCGGCGAGACGCCGACGACGACGAACGAGACGATCGCCATGATCGCGATGCTGAGCAGGGCGCGGCCCCACGTCGAGGTGACCTGCCCCGCGACCGCGAGGGTGACGAGCACCGCCGTCGTCGCCTCGGCGACGACGCGCAGGAACGCGATGACCGACAGGTAGGCCGGGGAGTCGCCCACGACGGTGAGGAGCGACGTCGCGCCGGATCGCCCCTCGTCGAAGAGCTCCTGCGCGCGCACGCGCGACATGCGGAAGATGGCGGCCTCGGCCGCGGAGAGCAGGAACGCCACGACGATGCTGACGAGGGCCGGGAGGACGAGCTGCGGGAGCATCGGGTCTGCCGTCCGCGCTCAGGCGCCGGGGCGGTTGCGAGTGGCGAGGAACGTCAGCAGGAGCTGGCGCTGCAGCTCGAACATCTCGCGCTCCTCGTCCGGCTCGGCGTGGTCGTAGCCGAGCAGGTGCAGGATGCCGTGCGTCGTGAGCAGCAGCATCTCCTCGATGGGGGCGTGCCCGGCCTCGACCGCCTGCTTGGTGGCGACCGACGGGCAGAGCACGATGTCGCCGAGGGTGCCCTCCTCGGGCTCCTGGCCCTCGCGCCCGGGACGCAGCTCGTCCATGGGGAAGCTCATGACGTCGGTGGGCCCGGGCAGGTCCATCCACTGCACGTGGAGCACCTCCATGGCGTCCTCGTCGACGAGCTTGATGCAGAGGTCGGCCTGGGGGTGCACGCGCATCTGCTCCATGACGTACTGCGCGCAGGCGAGCAGCTCGAGCTCGTCGACGTCCGCGTCGGTCTCGTTGAGGACGTCGATGCTCACGCCGGGTCCCCTTGTGCCACAGCGGCATCCGATCCCGTATGCCGGGGCGCGCGCTTTCCGGTGCGACCCGCGGCGGGCGGCGCCTCCTGCGACGCCTTCCGGGCCCGCTTCTGCGCCCGGTTGTCGTCGCGGTCGTACGCGTCGACGATGGCGCTGACGAGGCGGTGCCGCACGACGTCGTGCGAGGTGAGCTCGGCGAAGTGGATGTCGTCGACGTCGCCGAGGATGTCGCGCACGATCTTGAGGCCCGAGCGGGTGCCGCCGGGGAGGTCGACCTGGGTGATGTCGCCGGTGACGACCATCTTCGAGCCGAAGCCGAGGCGGGTGAGGAACATCTTCATCTGCTCGCTCGAGGTGTTCTGTGCCTCGTCGAGGATGATGAACGCGTCGTTGAGCGAGCGTCCGCGCATGTAGGCGAGCGGCGCGACCTCGATGGTGCCGGAGGCCATCAGCTTGGGGATCGTCTCGGGCGAGACCATGTCGTGGAGCGCGTCGTAGAGCGGCCGCAGGTAGGGGTCGATCTTGTCGTTGAGCGTGCCGGGCAGGAAGCCGAGGCGCTCCCCGGCCTCGACGGCGGGGCGCGTGAGGATGATCCGGTTGACCTGCTTGGCCTGCAGCGCGGCGACGGCCTTGGCCATCGCGAGGTACGTCTTGCCGGTGCCGGCCGGGCCGATGCCGAAGACGATGGTGTGCTGGTCGATGGCGTCGACGTAGCGCTTCTGGTTGAGCGTCTTGGGCCGGATCGTGCGGCCCCGGCTGCTGACGATGTTCATCGTCAGCACGTCGGCGGGGCGCTCGACGGTCTGGTTGCGCAGCATCGAGATGGATCGCTCGACGGCGTCGCGGTTGAGCGGCTGCCCGGTCTCGACGATGACGAGCAGCTCGTCGACGAGGCTGTCGATGATCTCGAGCTCGCCGGCCGGCCCGACGAACGTCATCTCGTTGCCGCGGACGTGCGTGTCGACGAGCGGGAACTGCCGCTCCATCGTGCGCAGCATCTCGTCGCGAGGGCCGAGGAGCGTCACCATCTCGATCGGCGGCGGGATCTGCCGGGTGAGCACCGGCGAACCGTCTGCGGTGTCGGGTGCTCCGTCGGCAGAGGTGCCCTCGGGGCGGTCGGACTCGGGGAGGCGAGGGTGCGCGTCATTCATCGTGGGACCGAGTCTACGTGTCGCGGCGCGCGCTCCTCACCACGAATTCCGCGAGATCCGCGCTCTGGCGCACCCGCGACGGCTCGTGGACGTACATCATGTGCCCGGCCTCGTAGTAGGCGTGCTCGATGTTGGCGACGAGCTCGTCGGGCAGCTGGAGGTGGGCGACGACGTCCTCGGCGGCGAAGTGGGGCGTCGCGCCGTCGTAGTAGCCGTAGGCGACGTGCACGCGCAGGTGCGGGTTCTGGCGCATCGCGCGCTCCAGCTTCGGCGAGACGTCGATGGGACGGCCCTCGAAGTCCTTGAAGCTCCACGGGTGCACGAGCCGCGAGATCTGCTCGTAGTGCAGGTCGCTGCGGTAGCCGAGCTCGTCGCGCACGTAGTGGTTCCAGGCCGCGGCATACGGCCCGGCGATGGCGTCGTGCGACGGGTCGGCGTCCATGTTCTCGGCGATCGCGGCGGCGGCGGGACCGGTGAAGCGCGCGTCGAGCCGCCCGACCGAGCGCCGCTCGTCACGGAGCAGCTCGGTGAAGTAGCGCCAGTGCTCGATGCGCAGGTCGGCGCGGTCGACGTAGTCCTCGGTGAGGCCCGACAGGCGCGCGAGGGTCGAGACCGCCTCGGCCCGCTCCTCCCGACCCAGCCGGGAGCCGCGGGAGAGCACCCACGGGTAGTCGCGGGCGGCATACGCCTCCGCCTCGTCGAGCACGGAACGGAGCGACCGGCGGCCGTGCTTGCCGTGGTAGTGGGCGACGGCGGCATACGTCGGCAGGTAGAGGGCGTGGGCACGGTCGTTGCGCTGGTTCTCGAAGTCGACCGAGCTGAGGTCGAGCACGCTGCTGATGAGGATGAGGCCGTTGAGGTACATCCCGTAGCGCGACTGGAGGTGCTCGGCGAGCGCCGCACCACGCAGCGTGCCGTAGGACTCGCCGGCGACGAACTTCGGCGACATCCAGCGGCCGTGGCGCGACGTCCAGAGCCGGATGAGATCGGCGACGGACTCGACGTCCTTCTGGTAGCCGTGGTACTCCCCCGGCTTGCCACCCTCGACGGCGCGCGAGTAGCCGGTCGACATCGGGTCGATGAAAACGAGGTCGCTGACGGCGAGGAGCGACTCCGGGTTGTCGACGAGGTCGTAGGGCGGCGGCACGAGGGCACCGACGTCGCCGGTGACGACGCGCCGGGGGCCGAGCAGGCCGAGGTGGAGCCACACGCTCGAGCTGCCCGGCCCGCCGTTGAAGGCGAAGGTGACCGGGCGGGTGCGCGCGTCGGCGTCGTCGAGCACGTAGCTCGTCATCGACAGCTCGGCGCGGGCCCGGTGGCCACCGAAGGTGCCCTCCGTGTGCTCCTCCTCGCGGAGCACGACGCGCCCGGTCGTCGCCGTGTAGCGCAGCCGGCGCCGACCGACCTTGAGCGTGTGCGACGTCGTCACGAGGTCGTCGGTGGGCTCGGCCCGCTCGGTGGGCTTCGCCGCGGCGGTGGACGTCTCGGCGCCGGGGGCGACCGAGGACGGGCCAGGGGCACCCGGGACGGCGGGAGCGGTCGTGGCCCCGTCGTCGGGCGTCGAGGTCGCGCTCACACCATGCTCCCCTCGGTGAAGGCGGCCCCGGCGAGCACGTGGACGTGCGCGTGGAAGACCGTCTGCCCGGCACCGGCCCCGGTGTTGACGATCATCCGGTGCGCGTCCGCGACACCCTCCTGCTCGGCCACGCGGGCGGCGAGGCGGAAGACGTCGGCGAGGTCGTCGCCGGAGGCGGCCGCGAGCGCGCCGACGGTCGGTTCGTGCCGCCGCGGCACGACGAGGACGTGGACGGGCGCCGCCGGGCTGATGTCGCGGAAGGCGACCGACCGCTCGCTCTCGGCGACGCGGTCGGAGGGGATCTCCCCCGCGACGATCTTGCAGAAGAGGCAGTCACTCGGGGTCTGCGAGGTCATGGCGCCACCCTAGGCACCGGCGGCGCCGGGCGCACGGGACGACGCGCAGCGACGCCGACCGGACGAATGCCGCACACCGTGTCAACCGCGGCGTCCCCCTGCGCGTCAGAGGTGCGTGAGAACGTTGGGTATGCCGGTCGGCCAGCGCAGCGAGCCCGACGACCCCGACGACCGGGGCGGGCTCGCCGAGCGAGCTGAGCCGGGCGGGCTCGCCGAGCAACCCGAGCGGACCGAACGGATCGAGCTGCCGAGCGACCCCGACGCCGCGGTCGCCGAGCTTTACCACGCCCACTGGCACCGACTCGTGCGCCTGGCGTGGCTGCTGCTGCGCGACCAGCTCGCCGCCGAGGACGTCGTGCAGGACGCGTTCGTCGCGACGCATCGCAGCTGGGCCTCGATCCGCGACGGCGGCCGCGTCGTGGGCTACCTGCAGACCGCCGTCGTCAACGGCTGCCGGTCCGCCCAGCGGCACGCGGTCGTCGTCGACCGGCACGCGGCCCGCGAGGCGGCCGCCGCCGACGCCCCCGGGCGGGCGAGCCACGGCAGCGCGGAGACCCAGGTCATGCGCGCGGCCGACCGCGAGGCGGTGCTCGAGGCCCTCGCGGCCCTGCCGCCCCGGCAGCGCGAGGTGCTCGTGCTGCGCTACTACTCCGACCTCTCCGAGGCCCAGATCGCCCGGGCCCTCGAGATCTCCGCGGGGGCCGTCAAGACCCACGCGCACCGCGGGCTCACCGCCCTGCGCCGCACCGTCGACCCCCTGGAGCTGACATGACCACCGACGAGACGCGCCCCGGTCGGAGCTCCGGCCGGAGCCACGGCCGCATCGACGGCCGCAGCGACGGCCGCAGCGACGGCCGCCGGGGCAGCGGGAGCAGCGAGCGGCCCGAGGCGAGCGACCGCGAGCCGGCACTCATCGGCGCGGGCCTGCGACCCGTGGAGGACCGGCTGCGCCGGGCCCTCGACGACGAGGCGCGAGCCATCGCCCCGGCCGACCGGCTGGGCGCGATCCTCGCCGACGCGAACGCACCGGGGGCCGGGGCCGGCGCCCCCGACCGTCGCGCCCGCCGCTGGCTCGTGCCGGCGGCTGCCGCGGCCCTGGCGCTGCTCGTCGCAGGCACGGCGTGGGTGGTGAGCCGCCCGGGCGCCCCGACCTCGCCCCCGGTGGCCTCGACGCCGACCGCGGCGTCGACCGCGACGGCCGGCCGCTCGTCGGGCACGCCCTCGCCCGGCCCGTCGACCAGCCCGTCGAGCGTGCCGACCCAGACCGCCACCGGCCCGACGGCACCGGCGAGCTCCGGCCCGTCGGCTCCTTCAGGCACCGCGACGAACGCGCCGCCGGCCACGACGACGGCCGTCCTGCCCGTCTACTACCTCGGCCCCCTCGTGGCCGGCTCCGACCAGGTGCGGCTGTTCCGCGAGTTCGTGCCGGCCGCGGTGGCCGCGCCCGCGACCCCCGAGTCCAAGGCCCTCGGGGCGCTGCGCCTGGCGACCGGGGCCGTCCCCGCCGGCTCGGGCTACCGCGCCGCGTGGGCGGGCGTGACCGTCGAGTCGGTCGCCGTGGGGGGCGACGTCATCACGGTGCGCCTCTCGTCGGGCACGACCGACACGTCGGGCCTCGCGGCCGAGCAGCTCGCCTGGACCGTCCAGGCGGCCCTCGGCCAGAGCCTGCCCGTCCGGTTCGAGCTCGCCGACGGCGGGTCTCTCGTCGCGCCGGGCCACCCGGTCTCGTCGACCGTCACGCGTCCGACCGACGCCCTGGCCGTGCTCGAGCAGGTCGCCCCGATCTGGGTCGACGAGCCGCGACGTGGCGCCGATGTCACGGCGGGCGCCGCCCTGCGGGTGTCGGGTGTCGCGAGCGTCTTCGAGGCGAACGTCGAGTGGGAGCTGCTGCGCGGTGGGGCGCGCGTCGACTCCGGCTTCGCGACGGCCTCGGAGGCGGCCCCGGCGCGCGGCACGTATGCCTTCCGCACCAAGGCCGTGCCGGCCGGCGACTACGTGCTGCGCGTCTTCGCGACGAGCGCCGAGAGCGGCGCCCCGATCGCCGAGCAGCGCGTGCCCGTCACCGCCCGCTGAGCGCCCCGGCGGTGTGCCGTCAGCGCCAGCGGGCGCGCGCGCTCAGCACGGCGAGCGCGGCGGGCCCGGCGGAGGAGGCGCGCAGGATCGTCGACCCCAGCCGCACCGGCCGCGCCCCCGCTTCGGTCAGCACCTCGAGCTCGTGCCCGGTGATGCCGCCCTCGGGTCCGACGACCACGAGCACGTCGCCGTCCACGGGCAGGTCGACCGCGGCGAGCGGCTCGGTGGCGTCCTCGTGGAGCACGAGCGTCAGGGCGGCCGACCTCACCCGCCCCGCGAGGGCGGTGAGGTTGACCGCGGGGGTCGTCACCGGCATTCGTGAGCGGCGCGACTGCTTCGTCGCCCGGGTCACGACGGCCGCCCACTTCGCGAGCGAGCGGGCCGCGCGGTCACCGCGCCAGACGACGACGGAGCGCTCGGCCTGCCACGGCACCACCTCGTCGACGCCGAGCTCGGTGGCCGCCTCGACGGCCTGCTCGTCGCGGTCACCCTTGGCCAGGGCCTGCACGAGCACGAAGCGGGGCGCGGGTTCCGGCTCGACGTCGACCTCGAGCACCGAGCCGCGCACCCAGCCGCGATCGACGTCGGTCGCCTCGACGAGGAGCCGGCGGCCGGCACCGTCGCCGACGTAGCAGCGCTCGCCCGGGCGCACCCGCACGACGGTCGCCGCGTGGCGTCCCTCGTCGCCCTCGAGCAGGAACGACCCGCCGACGACCGCGGCCGCCACCGCACCGGGCTCGCCGAGGAAGAGCTGGTGGGTCACCGGAGCACCCGCCGGGCCACGCGGCTCACTTCTCCTTGAAGGCGTCGCGCAGCTTGCCGAAGAGACCCTTGTTCGCCGGGGTCAGCCGGCCCTCGGGGCGCTCCTCGCCGCGCAGCGCCGCGAACTGGCGCAGCAGCTCCTGCTGCTCCTCGGTGAGGCGGGTCGGGGTCTGCACGTTCGCGTGCACGAGCAGGTCGCCGCGGCCGCCGTGCCGCAGGTGCGTCACGCCGAGGCCACGGAGCGTGAAGACGTCACCGCTCTGCGTGCCCGGCTTGATCTCGAGGTCCTCCATGCCGTCGAAGGTGGAGAGCTTGAAGCTCGTGCCGAGCGCAGCGGCCGCCATGGGCAGCTCGACGCTGCAGTGGAGGTCGTCGCCGCGACGGGTGTAGGTCTCGTGGTTGACGACGCGGATCTCGACGTAGAGGTCGGCCTGGGGCCCGTTGCCCGGGCCCACCTCGCCCTCGCCGGTCAGCTGGATGCGGGTGCCGGTGTCGACGCCCGCGGGGATCTTCAGCTTGAGCGAGCGCCGGGTGCGCACGCGGCCGTCGCCCGAGCAGTCGTGGCAGGGGTCGGTCAGCGTCGCGCCGAAGCCCTGGCAGTTGACGCAGGGCCGCGAGGTCATCACCTGGCCGAGGAAGCTGCGCTGGATCTGCTGCACCTCGCCGGCGCCGTTGCAGATCGGGCAGGTCTGCCGCCCCGTGCCGGGCTCGGCGCCGTCGCCGCCGCACCGGCCGCAGCCGACGGCGGTGTCGAGGGTCAGCTCCTCCTCGGAGCCGAAGACGGCCTTGGCCAGGTCGATGTCGAGGCGCACGAGGGCGTCCTGGCCGCGCTGCACGCGCGACCGGGGTCCGCGGGCGCCGCCCGCCTGACCGGCGCCGAAGAAGGCGTCCATGACGTCGCTGAAGGAGAAACCCTGGCCCGCACCGAAGCCGGCGCCGCCGCCGGAGGCGAACGGGTCGGCGCCCATGTCGAACGACTGGCGCTTCTGCGGGTCGGAGAGCACGTCGTAGGCCTGCGAGACCCGCTTGAACTCCTCCTCCGCCTCGGCACCCGGGTTGACGTCGGGGTGCAGCTTGCGGGCGAGCCGGCGGTAGGCCTTCTTGATCTCCTCCTGGCTCGCGTCGCGCGAGACCCCGAGGACGGCGTAGTAGTCGTTCAAGCTGGGCATCCTTCTGGTGCGTGGTGCGTTCGGTTCCGTCGGTCACGGCGTGGCGTCGTCGGCGCCGGGAACGGTGGTGGGCCGGTCGGTGGGTCCGGCCGGGTCGGGCGGGTGGTCAGGTGGCCTGGTTCGCGTCGAGGATCTCGGAGACGTAGCGGGCGACGGCGCGGACCGAGGCCATCGTCGTGGGGTAGTCCATGCGGGTCGGGCCGAGCACCCCGAGGCTCGCGACGCGCTCCGCCCCGGAGCCGTACCCCATCGAGACGAGCGAGGTCGTCTGCAGGCCGGTCACGGGGTTCTCCGAGCCGATCCGCACGGAGACGAGCTCCGGGTCGTCGCCGAGCTGGCCGAGCAGCCGCAGCAGGGTCACGTGCTCCTCGAGCGCCTCGAGGATCGGCCCGATGGTGCGCGGGAAGTCGGTGCCGGCGCGGGCGAGGTTGGCCTGGCCGGCGAGCACGACCCGCTCCTCGCGCTCCTCGACGAGGGCGTCGCCGAGCGCCGAGACGACGGCCTCCATGGCCGCCCGGTCGGTGTCGTCGGCGCCGTCGGTGCCGGCCGCAGCCGCGGCGTCGTCGACGAGGTGGCGCAGCCGGGTGGCGGCGACCGTGAAGGGCACGCCCGCGGCCACCTCGTTGAGCCGGGTGCGCATCGAGGCCACGAGCCGCTCGCCGTCGGCGTCCGCGAGCACGCGGCCGGTGTCGACGACGCGCTGCTCGACGCGTCCGGTGTTGACGATGAGCACGATCATCAGGTGGCTCGTGCCCATCGGCACGAGCTCGATGTGCCGCACCGTCGAGCGGGTCAGCGACGGGTACTGCACGACCGCGACCTGCCGGGTGAGCCCGGCGAGGAGGCGCACGGTGCGGTCGACGACGTCGTCGAGGTCGACGGCGCCCTCGAGGAACTGGCTGATGGCGCGCCGCTCCCCCGGGCCGAGCGGCTTGACCGCGCTCAGCCGGTCGACGAAGACGCGGTAGCCGGCATCGGTCGGCACGCGCCCGGCGGAGGTGTGCGGGGCGTGGATCAGCCCCTCCTCCTCGAGCAGCGCCATGTCGTTGCGCACCGTGGCGGCGCTGACGCCGAGGTGGTGTCGCTCGACGAGGGCCTTGCTGCCGACCGGCTCGGAGGTCTGGACGTAGTCCTGCACGATGGCGCGCAGCACCATCAGCCTGCGGTCCTCGCTCAACGTGTCCCTCCTTCGCAGCCCGGTCACCGCCTCGCACAGCGGTCGACGACCGACTCTGGCACTCTCGGTCGACGAGTGCCAAGTCTACGTCGTGGGCCGTGGATCTCCGACTCCACCGTATGCCGCCCGCCCGCCACCCGCGTGGCGCCGCGGCGCGAGCCGGCCGGGCCGCATACGCTCCCTTGCCGTGCCTCCCATCGACCGATACGGATCCGACGTGCTGAGCGGCGACTGGCGCGCCCCGAAGCGGGGGCGCTCGACGCCCCTGCCCGCGGAGCCCGACCTCGTCGTCGAGGAGGTCGAGACCGGCTGGGTCGGCGCCGTCGTGCGGGTCGAGAAGGCGGGCGGCATGCACGTCGTGCACCTCGAGGACCGGCGGGGGCGCACCAAGGCGTTCCCCCTCGGGCCCGGCTTCCTCGTCGACGGTGCGCCCGTGACGCTGACCCCGCCCGCGGCCGCGGCGAGCGCCCGCCTCGCCGACGCCCGGCGCGCCGAGTCCCGCACGGCGAGCGGTTCGGTCGCCGTCCAGGGCGCCCGGGCCCGGGTCGCCGGTGGCTCGCGGATCTACGTCGAGGGCCGCCACGACGCGGAGCTCGTGGAGAAGGTCTGGGGCGACGACCTGCGGGTCGAGGGCGTCGTCGTCGAGCTGATGGACGGCGTCGACGACCTCGCCGGCATCATCGCCGAGTTCGAGCCCGGGCCGGGCCGCCGGCTCGGCGTGCTCGTCGACCACCTCGTGCCGGGCACCAAGGAGGCCCGCATCGTCGAGCAGGCCCGCGCGCTGCCCGGGCTCTCGCGGCACGTCAAGGTGCTCGGCCACCCCTACGTCGACGTGTGGCAGTCGGTGCGCCCCGAGCGCCTCGGCTGGCAGCAGTGGCCCGTCATCCCCCGCGGCACCTCGTGGAAGCACGGCATCTGCGCCGAGCTCGGCTGGCCGCACGCCACCCAGGCCGACATCGCCCGGGCGTGGAAGCGGATCCTCGGCACGGTGCGCAGCTACTCCGACCTCGAGCCGACCCTCCTCGCGAGCGTCGAGGAGCTCATCGACTTCGTGACCGAGCCCGGCGCCTGACACGCACGTGGGTCCGGCACCGCTGCTGCGGCGCCGGACCCACGGCTGCCCTGACGGGCGCGAGGAGCTGAGCCCGGTCCCACCCGGCCGGCTCAGGTCCTCACTTCTTGAGGTACGCCTGCACGTCGACGACGAGGTAGGCGGACGCCGAGGTGTGGAGCGTCACGGTGCCGTCGGCCCCGACGGGCACGACGACGGTGTTGACGAGCGTCCGGCCGCTGCCGACCGTGACGTCCGCCGTCGCGGGGCGGCTCGTGCCGCCCGGGTAGGCGGTCACACCCGTCGCCGCGGTCGGCGCGATGGGTGTGACGGTGAGCGAGACGGCGCGCACGCCGACCGTCGGCACGCCGCCACGGCCGAGCACCGGGACCGTGACGGTGCGACCGGCGGCCACCCGCCCGGTCGGCGCGCCGAGGCCCGATCGCGTGTCGAGCAGGCGCGTCGGCGGGACCGGCACGAGGTCGGCGCCGACCTTGACCCAGCCGAGCACGTCGACGAGCAGGTCGGTCTGCGCGGTCGAGTGGATCGTCACGCTGCCGCCCGTGCCGAGGCGCGTCAGGACGGCGCCCGTCATGTCGACGCCCGCGTCGTAGCGCACGTGCGCGGTCGTCGGGCGCGTCGACCCGGTGGGGTATGCCGTCAGCCACCCTCCGGCGCTCGGCGTCGTGGCCGACAGGTCGAGCACCACGGCCGTGGCCCCGGTGGCCGGCACGAGGCCCCGGCCCGCGAGGGGCAGGTCGACGCTGCCGCCCGCCGGCACGCGCACCTTGGCGACGCCGGTGCCGGTGCGGGTGTCGAGCACCCGCGTGGGCGTCACGGAGACGAGGTGGCCCGTCGTCGGGTACCAGCCGACCACCGTGACGACGAGGTCGGTCGAACGCGAGGTGTAGAGCCGGACCCGGCCGTCAGCCCCGACGCGGGCGGGCACGTGCTCGCGCAGGGTCGTGCCCGCGGGGAAGGAGACGCTCCGCGAAGCCGGCTGGGCCGAGCCGGAGGGGTACGCCGTGAGGTAGCCCGCGCTCGCCGCGCCGGTCACCGTGACGTTGAGCAGGGCGGTCCCCACCCCCGAGGGGATGCCGGCCCGGCCCGCCACCGGCACGCTGACCGACGTCCCGCCGGCCACCTTGCCCGCCGCGACGCCGACACCGGTGCGCGTGTCGAGCAGGCTGACCGGCGTGACGGGCCGGTACGCGTCGACGTCGACGACCGGTGCGGCCTGGTCGCGCAGGTGGATGAAGCCGTTGGGCCAGCGACCGCCCGTGCGCGTGACCTTGCGCCAGCGGAAGTCGCCACCCCAGTTGTCCTCGGAGATGAGGATCTCGTCGGCCGAGACGACCTTCTCGACGTAGGCCACGTGGCCGGTCGAGGAGAAGGAGGTGTTCCACCAGGCCACCGCGCCGACGGCCGGGTCGTCGTTCGTCTGGCCCGGGAACGACGGGCCCCAGTTGTAGGCGTTGCCCGACAGGGTCGAGGGCTTGGTGTTCGGCAGCCCGTTGCGCACGAGCCGGTAGGCGACGTAGTTCGTGCAGTTGTGCCCGGTCGACTGGCGCCAGTAGCTGGTCGAGCGCACGGCCTGGTAGCCGGCGTTGCCGTAGCCCGCGCCCGCGCACGGGTCGTATCCCGTGCAGAGCACGACCCACTCGGACGAGCGGGCCGTGCCGGCCAGGCCGATGCCCGAGGCGACGAGCGCGATGACGGTGAGCAGCAGCGCGAGGGGGCGCGCGCGCCCGGTCCTGCGGGAGGTCGTGGCCCGCGGGGTGGGGCGGGGGCTGTCAGGGTGGTGCGGGTCCTGCGAGGCGACGCGCACGGGGGCGTGCGCGGGGGTGGGGGTCGCCAGTGGCATGGGTGCTCCCGATTCGGCAGGGGGTCGGCAGGGATCCGAGGGGGGTGGGATCCCGGGGGTGGGCGGGGGACGCTTCGCGCAATCTAGGACAATCTGTGCAAGAGGGCACTGGTTTCCCAGAAAAACCACGCGACACGCCCTTCACGTGCCTCGATCGACCCAGCGGGCATGCTAGGGCCCCGCTCGCCACCGCACCAGGGTGTCAGCGCCGGGCCGACCGCCTCCCGGGGGCGACCACGGTGTCGATGACGCGCTCCTTGAGCCGCGTGAAGGGGGGACGCACCCACGACGTCGAGTCCGGCCGGGTCGGCGTGCGCAGCACGGCCTTGGCGTGCGAGAAGAGCTCGACCGAACGACGACCGTGGTAGGCGCCGGTACCGCTCGCGCCGACGCCGCCGAACGGCAGGCCGGGCACGGCGAGGTGCGCGAGCGGGATGTTGACGCCGACGGCGCCGGACGAGGTGTCGCGCACGAACCGGCGCTGCACGTCGTCGTCCGAGGTGAAGACGTAGAGCGCGAGGGGCTTGTCCCTGCGGTTGACGAGGGCGACCGCCTCGTCGAGGCCGGCCACCTCGACGAGCGGCAGCACCGGGCCGAAGATCTCCTCCTGCATGACCGCCTCGTCGGGGTCGTCACCGTCGGCCTCGACGACCGTCGGCTCGAGGTAGCGCGCAGCCGCGTCCGACCGGCCCCCGACGACGACGCGTGAGGGGTCGATGAGCCCGGTGAGGCGCTCGAGGTGCCGCGCGCTGACGATGGTGCCGTAGTCCGCCGACACCTGCGGATCGTCACCGAAGGACTCGCGAATCGCCTTGACCAGCAAGGGTTTCAGCGCCTCGAGGGTGGCGCGGCTCGCGATGACGTAGTCCGGCGCGACGCAGGTCTGTCCGGCGTTGGTGAACTTGCCCCAGACGAGGCGACGGGCCGTGACCTCGAGGTCCGCGTCGTCGGCGACGTAGGCCGGAGACTTGCCGCCGAGCTCGAGCGTGACGGGCGTGAGGTGCACCGCGGCGGCCTGCAGCACGATGCGGCCGACGGTGCCGTTGCCGGTGTAGAAGATGTGGTCGAAGCGCTCGGCGAGCAGCGCGGTCGTCTCCGGCACGCCGCCCTCGACCACGTGCACGGCGTCCCGGTCGAGGTGCTCGCGGAGCAGCCGCGCCAGGGTTGCGGAGGTCGCCGGCGCGACCTCGCTGGGCTTGACGACCACGGCGTTGCCGGCCGCGAGCGCGCCGACGAGCGGCGCCAGGGTCAGCTGCACGGGGTAGTTCCACGGCGCGACGACGAGCACGACGCCGAGCGGCTCGAGCACGACCTCGGCGCGCGACGGCGCGAGGAAGAGCGGCACCCGCACCCGGCTCGGCGCGAGCCAGCTGCGCAGGTGGCGCAGCGTGTGGTCGATCTCGCGCACGACGAAGCCGGTCTCGGTGACCCAGGCCTCGGTCGCCCCCTTGCCGAGGTCGGTGTGCAGGGCCGCGGCGAGGTCGTCGGCGTGCTCCACGAGCAGCCGTCGCAGCGCCTGCAGCTGCGCGACGCGCCAGGCCCGGGGCTTGGTGACGCCGCGGTCGAACGTCGCCCGCGCGGTCGCGACGACGGCCCGCGCGTCCGGGACGTCCGGGACGTCCGAGGCGTCGGGGTGGCGCTCCTGCGTGGTCTGCGGCTCGGCCATCGGCTGCCTTCCTCGTCGGGGTCTAGCCCGGCGACCCCGGGGCGGCGAGGAGCCGGTGCACCACGGTGTCGGCGAGCAGGCGCCCCCGCCGGGTCAGGACCAGTCGGGCGTCGCGCACGACGGCCACACCCTCGACGAGGCCGTCGGCGATGAGGCCCGCCACGGCGGTGCGCCCCGATCCTCGCAGATCGTCGAGCGGCAGACCGTCGACGAGCCGCGATCCGAGCAGCACCCGCTCGTCGTAGCGCTGCTCGTCGGTCAGCGACTCACGCGCGTGCGCCGGCGAGAGACCGGCACCGAGCCGGGCGGCATAGGCGCTCGGGTGCTTGACGTTCCACCACCGCACCCCGCCGACGTGGCTGTGGGCGCCGGGGCCGACGCCCCACCAGTTCGTGCCGGACCAGTAGGCGACGTTGTGCCGGCAGCGGCGGCTCTCGTCGCGCGCCCAGTTGCTCACCTCGTACCACCCGAAGCCGGCGGCGCCCAGCAGCTCGTCGGCGAGCTCGTACTTGTCGGCCTCGTCGTCGTCCTCGGGCGCCGGCACGACGCCGCGACGCACCTGCGCGGCGAGCTTGGTGCCCTCCTCGACGACGAGGGCATAGGCCGACACGTGGTCGGGCCCGAGCGCGACGGCCGCCTCGAGGCTGCGTCGCCAGTCGTCGAGCGACTCCCCCGGCGTGCCGTAGATGAGGTCGACGCTCACCTGCAGGCCCGCCGCTCGCGCGGCGTCGACGGCCCGCGCGACGTTGTCGGGGTCGTGGGTGCGCTCGAGGGTGCGCAGCACGTGCGGGACGGCTGACTGCATGCCGACCGAGACCCGCGTGAAGCCACCGTCGGCGAGCTCGCGGAGCGAGTCCGGCGTCACCGAGTCGGGGTTCGCCTCCGTCGTGACCTCGGCGTCGGGCGCGAGCCCGAACCGCGCACGGATGCCGTCGACGACCTTCACGAGGTCGCCCGAGCGGAGCATCGTCGGGGTGCCTCCCCCGACGAAGACCGTCGAGACCGCCGGCACCTCGGCCGACCCGGCGCCGAGCACCGTACGGGCGAGGTCGAGCTCGCGCAGGGCCGCGTCGGCGTAGGAGTCGATGCCGATGCCCGCGCCGGGGCCACCGAGCTCGGTCAGCGTGTAGGTGTTGAAGTCGCAGTAGCCGCACCGCACGGTGCAGAACGGCACGTGGACGTAGATGCCGAGGTCGGTGGCCGCGAGGTTCGCGAGCGCCGGGGCCGGGAGCTCCCCCGACTCGGGAGCTGGGTCACCGTCGGGGAGGGCGGAGGGCGGCATACGCCCATCCTCTCAGCCGGCGCGGCAGGTCCCGTCCAGCGCCTGCGGTCGTACGCTGCTCGCATGCCCGGTCCGGCCGGGGTCTCGTGCGAACCCCCACCGCCGCCGCCCACGTCGTTCCCGACGTTCACCGCGGCGCCCGACCCGTCCGTCGCGGCGGGTGAGAGCTGGACGGCCGACATCCGTTCGACGTGCGGCGAGCTGACGCTGCGCCTCGACCCCCGGCGCGCTCCGCGGAGCCTCGCGTCCTTCGTCGCGCTGGCGCGCGCGGGCTACTGGACCGACAGCGTGTGCCACCGGCTCACGACGCCACCGGCACCGACGGCGTTCCTCCAGTGCGGCGACCCGTCCGGGCGCAGCACGGCCGAGCCCGGCTACGACCTGCCGCTGGAGAACGTCCCGGCCGACCGCACCTACCGGGTCGGCGACGTCGGGATCGCCCGGGGTGACGGGTTCCCCGGGACGGCCGGCGAGTTCTTCCTCGTGCACCGCGACTTCACGGTGCCGGCCGGTGCGCCCGTCTACTCCCTCGTCGGACGGGTCACGGCCGGCCAGCAGGTCGTCGCAAACATCGCGGGCATCGGCGGTGAGGACTTCCGCAGCGACGGGCCTCCCTTCACCTCGATCAGCGTGCTCACCGTCTCGGTGCACCCCGGTTGAGGGTCGGGTCGGACCCCGAGCGAGGGTCCGGCCTCAGCCCGAGTGGGTCGTGACGCCGTAGCGCTCGCGCGAGGCGAGTGCCCACCGGGCGGCGGGCACCGACACGAGGGCGATGACGACCATGAAGGCGGCGAGCACGAGCCAGCCCGTCTCGCCGAGGTCGACGCAGAAGTACGTGACGACCGGCGGTCCCACGACGGCGAGCACGCTGAAGCCCAGCCCGGCGAAGCCCTGGTACTGCCCCTGCCGCTCGTGCGGCGCGAGACCCATCTGCAGGCCCCACTGCCCACCCGAGCCGATCATCTCGCCGACGACGTGCACGAGCGAGCCGGCCACGAGGGCGACGATCGCGACCCACGCGGTGCCCCGCTCGGCGAGGCCGACGACCGCGAAGCCCGCGGCGATCCACCACGCACCCCGCACGAGCGCCCGCGCGCCCGCCTCGACCGAGTCGGCCCGCCGTGAGAGCCGCACCTGGAAGAGGGCGACGGCCGCCGTGTTGATGATGAGCAGCACGGCGACCATGACCGGGGGCGCCGCCGTGCGCGCCGAGATGAAGAGCGCGAGGCCGAGCTCCATGACGAAGAAGTGGAGCGAGAAGAGCCCGGTGATGATCGTGATGACGACGTAGGGCCAGTCGCGCAGCACCGCCAGGCGCGGCTCCCCCTCGGCGCGCGTGTGGGGCGGCAGCAGCGGCAGTCGCGTGGTGGTCCACGCGGCGAAGCCGGTGAACGCGGCGTTGAGGAAGAAGACGCTGACGTAGGCCCAGGGCTCGTCGATGACGAGGGCGGCGCCCCCGAAGACCGAGCCGAGGCCGAGGGCGGTGTTCGTCACCGCGCGCAGGTAGGCCTTGAACAGCACGCCCCGGCCGCCCGTCGCGAGCTGGGCGATGACGCCCTGGTTGACGGCGCCCGCGCTGCGCTCGAAGAGGGCGAGCAGCCCGAGCAGCACGGCGAGCGCCCACGGCGTGCGGGCGAAGACGGGCGGGGCGCTGAAGATCGCCGCCCCGGCCATGCAGACCGTCAGCACCTGCCGGGGTCCGCGCACGTCGCCGAGGTGACCGGCGGGCACCTGCACGACGATGCCGACGATCGCCGAGACCGACATGGCGAGCGCCACCTCGGTGGCGCTGAAGCCGACCTGCCGGGTGAAGTAGAGGGCGCTGGTGGTCAGCACCGCGCCGGCGCCGAACCGGTTCGCGAAGGAGCCGAGGGCGAGGATGCGCAGGTCCCGGTCGACCGGGACACCCCGGTGGGTCAGCGGTGTGCTCGTCGTCGCCGTCACGGCCTGCTCCTCGTCCTCCGATGTATCTCGACGTCAAGATATCTGGTCGCGGGTGGGCCGTGCACCCGGGTTTCCGGCGTCACCTAGGCTGCCACGGTGGACAGCCCCAACTGGATCGAGCTCGACGGCGTCGTCAACATGCGCGACCTCGGGGGGACGGTGACCGCCGACGGTGACGTCGTGCGCCCGCACCGCCTCCTGCGGTCCGACAACCTGCAGGACCTCTCCCCCGCCGCCGTCGAGGCCCTCGTCACGCGCTTCGGGGTCACCGACGTCGTCGACCTGCGCACGCACGTCGAGCTGGCCAAGGAGGGCGACGGCCCGCTGCGCGCCGTGGAGGGCATCACCCACCACCACCACACGCTCTATCGCGAGGACACCGACGAGTCGGGCATCCCGGCCGCCGAGCGGGCCCTGCCCTGGGAGAACGACGAGCGGCGAGAGCTGACGAAGGCCGCGGGCGACCCGGACCGCGACCGGGCGCACGACCGCTTCTGGTCGGAGCACTACCTCTCCTACCTCGCCACCCGGCCCGACTCCGTCGTCGCGGCCCTCGGCGCCATCGCCTCGAGCCGCGGCGCCGCGGTCGTGCACTGCGCGGCGGGCAAGGACCGCACCGGCACCGTCGTCGGGCTGGCGCTCAAGGTCGTCGACGTGCCGGACGAGCTCGTCATCGCCGACTTCGCGGCGTCCGCCGAACGCGTCGGGGCGATCATGGACCGGCTGCGGTCCCGACCGGCCTACGCGAACAACCTGCGCGACAAGACCGTCGCCCAGCAGTCACCGACGACCGACACGATGCGCCTGCTCCTCGGCGCCCTCGACGAGCGCCACGGCGGGGTGCACGGCTGGCTCCGCGAGCAGGGCTGGACGGCGGCCGACACCGACCGGATGCGCCGCAAGCTGCTCGCCGACTGACCGCGTGCCCGCGACCGCCCGGCGGCGGTCGGATCGCCTCCGGACCGGTCGCGAGCACGCCATGCCTTCACGGTACGACGGCGAATCGCCCTGCGGGAGCTACTTCTTCGACTTGCCCGAGTCGCCGTCGCTCGACAGGGCGGCGACGAAGGCCTCCTGCGGCACCTCGACCCGACCGACCATCTTCATCCGCTTCTTGCCCTCCTTCTGCTTCTCGAGCAGCTTGCGCTTGCGGCTGATGTCGCCGCCGTAGCACTTGGCGAGCACATCCTTGCGGATCGCGCGGATGTTCTCACGGGCGATGATGCGCGAGCCGATGGCGGCCTGGATCGGCACCTCGAACTGCTGGCGCGGGATGAGGTCCTTGAGCTTGCTCGCCATCATGACGCCGTACGCGTAGGCCTTGTCCTTGTGCACGATGGCCGAGAACGCGTCGACCGTCTCGCCCTGCAGCAGGATCTCGACCTTGACGAGGTCGGCGACCTGCTCGCCGTCGGGCTCGTAGTCGAGCGAGGCGTAGCCGCGCGTGCGCGACTTCAGCTGGTCGAAGAAGTCGAAGACGATCTCGGCGAGCGGCAGCGTGTAGCGCATCTCGACGCGGTCCTCGGAGAGGTAGTCCATGCCGCGCAGGTTGCCGCGCTTCTGCTGGCACAGCTCCATGATGGCGCCGACGAACTCGCTCGGCGCGAGGATCGTGGCCCGCACGACGGGCTCGCTCACCTCGCGGATCTTGCCGTCGGGGTACTCGCTCGGGTTCGTCACGTGGACGGCCTTGCCGTCGTCCATCGTGACGTCGTAGACGACGTTCGGCTGGGTCGAGATGAGGTCGAGCCCGAACTCGCGCTCGAGGCGCTCGCGCACGATCTCGAGGTGGAGCAGCCCGAGGAAGCCGACGCGGAAGCCGAAGCCGAGCGCAGCGGAGGTCTCCGGCTCGTAGACGAGCGCGGCGTCGTTGAGCTTGAGCTTGTCGAGCGCGTCGCGCAGGTCGGGGTAGTCGGACCCGTCGATGGGATAGAGGCCGGAGAAGACCATCGGCTTGGGGTCGCGGTAGCCGCCGAGGTCCTTCGTGGCGGGCTTGCTCGCGTTGGTCACCGTGTCACCGACGCGCGACTGGCGCACGTCCTTGACGCCGGTGATGAGGTAGCCGACCTCGCCGACGCCGAGACCCTTCGAGGGAACGGGCTCGGGGCTGATGACGCCGATCTCGAGCAGCTCGTGCGTGGCCTTCGTCGACATCATGACGATCTTCTCGCGCGGGCTGAGGTTGCCATCGACGACGCGGACGTAGGTCACGACGCCGCGGTAGGTGTCGTAGACCGAGTCGAAGATCATCGCGCGGGCCGGAGCCGAGGGGTCACCGACCGGGGCCGGCAGGTCGCGCACGATCGTGTCGAGCAGCGGCTCGACGCCCGCGCCGGTCTTGCCCGACACCTTGAGGCAGTCCTCGGGCTCGCACCCGATGAGCTTGGCCAGCTCCTCGGCATACTTCTCCGGCTGGGCGGCCGGCAGGTCGATCTTGTTGAGCACCGGCACGATGGTGAGGTCGTTCTCCATCGCGAGGTAGAGGTTCGCGAGGGTCTGGGCCTCGATGCCCTGGGCCGCGTCGACGAGCAGGACCGCGCCCTCGCACGCCGCGAGCGACCGCGACACCTCGTAGGTGAAGTCGACGTGCCCCGGGGTGTCGATCATGTTGAGGGCGTAGGTCGTGGTGGCACCGGACTCGTCCTCGAGCGCCCACGGCATGCGCACGGCCTGGCTCTTGATCGTGATGCCGCGCTCGCGCTCGATGTCCATGCGGTCGAGGTACTGCGCGCGCATGGCGCGGGAGTCGACGACCCCCGTCAGCTGGAGCATCCGGTCCGCGAGCGTCGACTTTCCGTGGTCGATGTGCGCGATGATGCAGAAGTTGCGGATCAGGTCCGGCGGCGTTGCGTTGGGTGCCAACGCGGAGCGGGCCATGGGCGACACGTGGGACGAACCTCGCAGAGTCAGGGAGACGGGGTGGCGGCGGTCTCGGCTGGGGCCGCGACAGCACAGTCTCCCATGCCGCGGCCGGTCGGCGCCCCCACCCCGGTCGCGGCCTGCCGGCGCGTGCGCCGCTCGAGGCCGGCGGACAGCAGGGCCACCCCGACCCCGAGCACCGCGAGACCCGCGCCCACGAGGCTCGGCGCACCGTAGCCCCAGCCTGCCGCGAGCACGAGGGAGCCGAGCCAGGCGCCGAGGGCGTTGGCGGTGTTGAGCGTCGAGTGGTTGAGCGCCGCCGCGAGCGACTGTCCCTCGTGCGCGACGTCCATGAGACGGGTCTGCAGCAGCGGCACGACGATCGAGGGCAGCAGTCCGAGCACGAAGACCATGAGCACGGCGAGCCACAGCACCTGCGCGGCCGTGCCGAAGACGGCGAGCAGCACGGCGATCATGCCGAGCGCCACGACGATGCCGCGCAGCACCCCGAAGCGGTTCGCGACGCGCCCGCTCAGCACCATGCCCGTCACCATGCCGACGCCGTATGCCGCCAGCACCCACGGGATGTAGCGCTCGTCGAGACCGGCGAGCTCGGTCATCGTCGGGGTGATGAAGGAGTACATCGCGAACATCCCACCGAAGCCCACGACGCCGATGAGCAGCGCGAGCCACACCTGCGGCCGTCGCAGGGCACCCACCTCGGCCCGCATCGACTCCTCGCCGCTCGGCGGCTGGTGCGGCAGGAAGACCGCGATGGCGGCGACGGTCACGACGGCCACCGCGCCGACGAGCACGTAGGGCAGGTGCCACGAGAAGCGCTGGCCCAGCAGGGTCGCGAGCGGCACGCCGACGACGTTGGCCACCCCGAGCCCGCCGAGGATCGCGGCCACGGCCGCGGTGCGCCGCTCGTGCGACACGAGCGACGCGGCGACGACCGACCCGATGCCGAAGAAGGCGCCGTGGGGCAGCCCGGCGAGGAACCGGGCGGCCATCACGGTCGGGTAGGTGTCGGCCGCGACGATGGCGAGGTGGGCGACGGCGAAGAACGCCATGAGCGCCATGAGCAGGCCCTTGCGCGGAGCCTTCGCCGCCGCGACGGCGATGAGCGGGGCCCCGACGACGACACCGAGCGCATACGCCGACACGTAGTGGCCCGCGGTCGCGATGTCGACGTTCGTGCCATCGGCGATCTGGGGCAGCAGGCCCATCGTCACGAACTCCGTCGTGCCGATGGCGAAGCCGCCCAGGGCGACGGCGAGGAGGGCGAGGGTGGTGCGGCGGCGGGCTGGGCTCACAGGGGTGTCTCCGGGTGGGCGATCGGTGAGGCGGTCGGGCGGTCGGGCGGGCTGCGAGGGCACGCCCTGACGCGGGAGGGGCGGATCGCCGTCGACCCGGTGCAGCCCAACGGTAACGGCGGCGCGGCTACGGTGATTCCCATGCCCAGCACCCTCGAGCGCCTCCTCAGCGGCCTGCGCCGCCTCGTGCGCGGCTCCACCGCCCCCACCCGCCGCCCCTCCGGGGGGTCGCGGCAACCCTCGGGGACGGCGCCCGCCCGCACGGGCGGTGGTGCGGGCGCCGCCTACCCCGGCGACGCGACGCAGCTGCCCGACACGACGTATGCGCCGCGACCGGACGGCCGCCCCGACCCGGGCGAGATCGTCTGGACCTGGGTGCCCTACGAGGAGGACCACAGCCAGGGCAAGGACCGCCCCGTGCTGCTCATCGGCCGCGACGGCGGCTGGCTCGTCGGGCTGCCCCTGACGAGCAAGGACCACGACCGCGACGAGCAGCAGGAGCGCCGCTCGGGCCGCGAGTGGGTCGACATCGGCTCCGGCGCCTGGGACGGCCGCGGACGCCCGAGCGAGGTCCGGGTCAACCGGCTCGTGCGGGTCGACCCGGCCGCCGTGCGCCGCGAGGGCGCCGTGCTGCCGCGCGAGCGCTACGACACGGTCATCGCGGCCGTGCGCGCCCGCCACCGCGGCTGAGCAGACGCCGGGCGGCGCGCCCCGGATGCAGGACGGGCCCGTCACCGTGAGGTGACGGGCCCGTCCAGGCGAGGGTGTGCGTCAGAGCGACGCGACCTTCTTGGCCATGGCCGACTTCTTGTTGGCGGCCTGGTTCTGGTGGATGACACCCTTGCTGACAGCCTTGTCGAGCTTCTTCGAGGCGGTCTTGAGGGCCTCGGCAGCGGCGTCCTTGTCACCGGAGGCGGTGGCCTCACGGACCTTGCGGACCCAGGTGCGGAGCTCGCTCTTGACGGCCTTGTTGCGCTCGGTGCGCGTCGCGTTCGTCTTGATGCGCTTGAGCTGGCTCTTGATGTTTGCCACGTTGAGAGTTTCTTTCGTTCGGTCGGATGGTTGCCGTTAGAGGGCGGCAAAGCTGCTCGGGACCGGGAGTGGGGACAACCCTGCGTGAGCAGCTCTGGATGGTGCATGCATGCGCGCACGACCTGAGCGCGCACGCAAGGGTCAAAGTTACCAGCGGGCGCGGTGCGGGCCAAACCGGCGCCGGACCGCGCGGACCGGCCGCACCGGCACGACCGCACGCGCCGGTCGTTCGGCGCCGCTCACCGGGCCGCGCGCGCCCGGGCGATGGTGAGGATGGCCCGCTCGACGGCATACACGGGGTCGCGGCCGCCGCCCTTGACCTCGAAGTCGGCAGCGGCGACCGCCTGCACGGCGACGGCGAGGCCGTCGGGGCTCCAGTGGCCGACGGCGCGGCGGGCCTTGTCGATCTGCCAGGGCGCCATGCCGAGGCTCTTCGCGAGCGACGCCGAGCTGCCCCGACCGGCCGCGCCGACCTTGATGAGCTGGCGCAGCTGTGAGGCGAGGACGGCGACGATCGGCACGGGGTCGACCCCCGTCGCGATGGCGTGGCGCAGCAGGCGCAGCGCCTCCCCCGAGTGGCCCGCGACGGCGGCGTCGGCGACCCGGAAGCCCGTCGCCTCGACCTTGCCGCCGTGGTAGGTGTCGACGACAGCGTCGTCGACGGTGCCCTCGGTGTCGGAGACGAGCTGGGAGCAGGCGGCCGCGAGCTCGCGCACGTCCTTGCCGACCGCCTCGATGAGGGCGCGCACGCCCTCGGTCGTGATCTTGCGCCGGGCGGCCGAGAACTCCTTGAGCACGAAGTCGGTCTTGTCGCGGTCGGTCTTGATCGCGGGGCACTCGACGACCCGGGCCCCGGCCTTCTTCATCGTGTCGAGGACCTTCTTGCCCTTCATCCCGCCGCCGTGCGCGACGACGAGCCCGAGGTCGGGGTCGGGCACGGCGAGGAGCGAGAGCAGGTCGAGCTGCAGCTCGTCGGGCGACTCGTGCAGGTCGCGCACGACGATCCACTTCGTGCCGCCGAAGAGCGAGGGGCTGGCGTGCATCTGCAGCGCGCCCGACTCGTAGGTGGCGGGGTCGATCCGGATGATCTCGGCGTCCGCCTCCTTGGCCGCCACGAGCACCCCGGCGACGGCACGCTCGACGAGGACGCCCTCGGGGCCGGTGACGAGCACGAAGGGGGGAACGGCCGGGTCGGTCATGGCGTCAACTGTGTCATGCGGGCCCGACAGGGGGCCCGTCCGTCCCGTCCTTCGCCCCGACCCCGTGGAGTCAACTCATGGTCGCCCTCGTCTTCGCCGTCGTCCTCGCCGCCGTCGGCCTCGTCCTGCTCCGGCTCAAGGACCACCCGAAGAAGCTGAGCCGGTACGCCGCGGTCCCCTTCGCGCTCGCCGTGATCCTCGTCGCGAGCGCCTCGTACTACCGGCTCGACGCGGGTGAGGCCGCCGTGACGAAGACCTTCGGCACGGTCGGCGACGAGGCGATCAGCGCGACGGGCATCCACCTCAAGGCCCCGTGGCAGGACCTCATCCGCTTCGACATCCGCAACCAGACGATCGCGCTCGACGAGGACGGCGGGCGCGTGTCCACGGTGACGAGCGACAACGCCACCGTCGCCTACGACGTGACGATCCGCTACTCGCTCAACCCGGGCAAGCTCTCCGAGATCGTGCGGCAGTACCCCGACCAGGACTCGTTCATCTCCCGGGCCGTGCTCCCCGGCGTCTCGTCGGTGACGCGCGACGCCCCGACGACCTTTACCGCCGCGACGGTGCGCCAGTCGCGCGCGCAGCTCGCGCTCCGCATCACCGAGGGCCTCGAGAAGCGCCTCGGTGAGGTCGGCGTCACCGTCGAGCAGGTCGACCCCCGGGCGATCACCCTCGACCAGAACGTGCAGGCGAACTACGACAAGGTGCAGAGCTCGCTCGCGAACGCCGAGGCGGCCAAGGCCGACCTCCAGACCGCGCTGGCGAACGCCGAGATCACCAAGACCGAGGCCCAGGCGACCTCCGACGCCGACCAGATCATCCGGTGCGGCGCCACCTCGACGCAGGTGCAGGAGGTCATCAACGGCAAGGAGGTGACGGCCGTCAAGGTCGTGCCGGTGCCCTCGGAGAAGTGCCAGAACCGCCTCAACGAGCAGGTCCTCATGAGCAAGTACATCGACATGCTCAAGGAGCACGGTGACTCGCTCATCGTCGTGCCGCAGGGCACGCAGAACCTGCTGCAGCTCCCCACCGCCCCCACCACCAAGTCCCAGCAGTAGCCGGCGCACCCCCGGGGTGCTTCAGTCGAAGAGGGCGCCCGTCGCGATCGTCAGGCCGAGCTGCTCGAGGCGCGCCGAGATCGACTCCTCCGGCAGCTCGAAGTGGTCGACGAGCTCCTCGAGCTGCATGCCCGACTCGGCGGCGTCGCGCAGCTCCTCGTCCTGCTCGTCGGTCCACGCGTGCCCGCCCGTGACGGCGCTGCGCGACGACGCGGGGGCCGGCGGCGGCGCGGCGACGGGCCGCGGGTGCTCGGTGCCGTCGGCATCGGCGCGCGCCCCGGTCAGCGAGCGGAGCGCCGGCTCCTCGACGGTGACGGGGGGCGGCGCCATCGCGTCGAGACGGGCGAGCGCCGCGAGCACCATGGCCTTGTCGGTCGTCGGGTAGAAGGGCGGCAGCGAGCGCTGGAGGAAGCCGGCATACCGCGCCGTCATCATCCGGGAGTCGAGGAAGGCGACGACGCCGCGGTCGTCGGCGCGGCGCACGAGGCGGCCGGCGCCCTGGGCGAGGCGCAGGGCGGCGTGCGTGGCCGACACGGCCATGAAGCCGTTGCCGCCCATCCGCGCGATGGCCTGCGAGCGCGCCGAGGCGAGCGGGTCGTCGGGCCGCGGGAACGGGATCCGGTCGATGAGCACGAGCTGGCACGACGAGCCGGGCACGTCGACGCCCTGCCACAGGGTCAGGGTGCCGAAGAGGCAGGTGCGCGGGTCGCGGGCGAACTGGCGCACGAGCGTCGTGATCTGGTCCTCGCCCTGGCAGAGCACCGGGATGTCGTCACCGAAGCGGGCCCGCATCACCTCGGCCGCGTTCTGGGCCGCGCGCATCGAGGAGAACAGCCCGAGGGTGCGTCCGCCGGCCGCGCGCACGAGCTGCTCGATCTCGTCGAGCGTGTCGTCGCCCGTGCCGTCGCGGCCCGGCGCCGGCAGGTGCGCGGCGACGTAGGCGATGGCCTGCTTCGGGTAGTCGAAGGGGCTGCCGACGTCGAGGCCCTGCCAGCTGGGGGCGCCGTTGCCGCGCAGGCCGATGGTGCCGGCGACGGCGTCGAAGGTGCCGCCGAGCTCGAGGGTCGCCGAGGTCAGCACGACGGTGCGCTCCTCGAACACCTTGTCGCGCACGAGCATCGCCACGCTCATCGGGGCGACGCGCAGCACCGGGCCGCGGCGCGGGTCGCGGTTCAGCCAGACGACGTCGAGCTCGCGCTCCTCGAGGACGCGCTCGGCGTTCTCGTGGATCTCGTCCACGGCGGCCCGGGCGATCTGGCGGGCGCCGTCGGCCTCCTGGCCGGGCGGCGGCTTGAGGTCGCTCTGCACGGTGCGGGCGGTGTCGCGCACCCGGGCCAGCGCGAGACCGACGGAGTCGGGCACGCCGAGCATCCGCCCCTCCTCGAGCGGCTCGAGGGCCTGGGCGAGCAGCTCGCCCGCCTCGTCGAGGGCCGCGGTGTTCTCCGACATCCGGCCCGCACGCTTGGCCGCGGTCATGACCATCGCGCCGGTCAGCTCGTCGGTGATCGTGGCGGTGACGCGGTCGACGAGCTCGTGGGCCTCGTCGACGACGAGGACGTCGTGCTCGGGCAGCATCTGGCGACCCTCGAAGGAGTCGATGGCCATGAAGGAGTGGTTCGTGACGATGACGTCGACGTCCTTGGCCGCCTCGCGCGCCCGCTCGACGAAGCACTCGGCGACGAGCGGGCACTTGCCGCCGAGGCACTCGTGCGCCGAGACCGAGACCTGGCGCCAGGCCCGCTCGGACACGCCGGGCACGAGCTCGTCGCGGTCGCCGGACTCGGTGCTCGAGGCCCACTCGCGCAGCCGCACGACCTCCTGGCCGAGCCGTCCGACGGACGCGTCGACCTGACCGACCGAGAGCAGCCCCTCCTCGTCGTCGGGGAAGCCACCCTCGAGCTTGTTGAGGCACACGTAGTTGCGCCGTCCCTTGACGAGCGCGTAGGTGGGCCGGCGCCCGAGCACGGGGGCGAGGGCGTCGGCCACGCGCGGCATGTCGCGGTCGACGATCTGGGCCTGCAGGGCGAGGGTGGCCGTCGCGACGACAGCGGGCTTGCCCACCTCGAAGGCGTGGGCGACCGCCGGCACGAGGTAGGCGAGCGACTTGCCGGTGCCGGTGCCGGCCTGGACGAGCAGGTGCTCGCCCGAGTCGATCGCGTGCGCCACGGCGTGGGCCATCTGCACCTGACCGGGCCGCTCGGCGCCGCCCACCCCCGACACCGCGGCGTGGAGGAGGTCGTCGAGCGCGGGGGGTCGAGGCATTGGATCAGGGTATGCCGGGGCGACGGCCGCCCGCGTCACCTGTCCCCCGGGCGTGGGACCGACGTCACGCCCCCGTCTGCGCCGTTGTCGGCCCCGGCCCCGGGGCACAGGAGTTTCATCGGGGTATGACCGCCACGAGCGAGCCCCTGCCCACCGACCTCGAGATCGCGCGCGCGGCGACCCTGCGCCCGCTCACCGACGTCGCCGCCGACCTCGGCGTCAGGCCCGAGCACCTCGAGCCCTACGGACGTGACGTCGCGAAGATCGACCTCGCGGTGCTCGACGAGCCGAGCACCCGGCATCCGTCCTCGGCGACCTACGTCGTCGTCACCGCGATGACGCCGACGCCGCTCGGTGAGGGCAAGACGACGGTGTCGGTGGGGCTCGCCCAGGCCCTGCAGCGGCTCGGGCAGCGGGCCACGGTGGCGCTGCGCCAGCCGTCGATGGGTCCGACCTTCGGCATCAAGGGCGGTGCGGCCGGGGGCGGCCACAGCCAGGTCGTGCCGATGGAGCGGCTCAACCTGCACCTCACCGGCGACTTCCACGCCGTCACCGCCGCGCACAACCTGCTCGCCGCGATGGTCGACAACCACGTCCACCACGGCAACGCCCTCGGCCTCGACGTCCGCAACATCACGTGGCGCCGCGTGCTCGACGTCAACGACCGGGCGCTGCGCAACGTCGTCGTCGGGCTCGGCGCCCGCCAGGACGGCGTGGCCCGCGAGACCGGCTTCGACATCACCGCCGCGAGCGAGGTCATGGTGCTGCTCAGCCTCGCGACCTCCCTGCGCGACCTGCGCGAGCGCCTCGGGCGGATCGTCGTCGGCTACACGACCGAGGGGCGCGGCGTCACGGCCGAGGACCTCCACGCGGCGGGCGCCATGGCCGCGCTGCTCGCCGACGCGCTCAAGCCCAACCTCCTGCAGACGCTCGAGGGCGGCCCCGCGATCATCCACTGCGGCCCGTTCGGCAACATCGCCACCGGCACGTCGTCGGTGACGGCCGACCTCGTCGCGATGCGCGGCAGCGACGTGACGATCACCGAGGCCGGCTTCGGCGCCGACATGGGCGCCGAGCGCTTCTTCGACGTCAAGTGCCGCGTCAGCGGGCTGCGCCCCGACGTCGCCGTCGTCGTCGCGACCGTGCGGGCGCTCAAGGTGCACTCGGGGGCGTATGCCGTCCGCGCGGGCACGCCCCTCCCGGAGGGCCTGCGCCGCGAGGCCCCCGACGAGGTCGAGGCGGGGCTGCCCAACCTGCGCAAGCACATCGAGATCGTGCGGCGCTTCGGCGTGCAGCCCGTCGTCGCGCTCAACGCCTTCCCCGACGACCACGAGTCCGAGCACGCGGTCGTCCGGCGGTTCTGCAACCGGCTCGGGGTGCGCTCGGCCGTGACGCGGCACGTCGCCGAGGGTGGGGCCGGCGCGCTCGAGCTCGCCCAGGTGGTCATGGAGGCCGCCCACGAGCCGTCGACCTTCGAGTTCCTCTATCCCCTCGACCTGCCCCTGGAGCAGAAGATCGAGGCGATCGCCACGCAGGTCTACGGTGCCGACGGCATCGACGTCAGCCCGGCGGCCGCCCGGGCGCTCGCCGACTACGAACGGCTCGGCTACGGCGGGCTGCCGGTCGTCATCGCCAAGACGCACCTGTCGATCAGCTCGGACCCGACGCTGCGGGGTGCGCCCCGCGGCTGGCGCCTGCCGGTGCGCGAGGTGCGGGCCGCCGTGGGGGCCGGCTACGTCTACGCGATCTGCGGCGACATGCGCACGATGCCGGGGCTGCCGTCCTCGCCCAACGCGGAACGCATCGACATCGACGAGGACGGCACCGTCACCGGCCTCTCCTGATCCGTCGTCGACAACACGCTGCGGATCAGGGCCCGCTGACCCACGTCGCCCCGCTGCGCTCCCCCGACCACTAGTCTCTGCGCAGCCGGGGCCGTTTCCGGCTGGAGCCACAGGGGAAGCAGGACACCACCATGCACGTGGGGACACGCGACAGGACGACGGCCCGGCACCGTCGGCGCCGGGGGATCGGACTCGCCACGGTGACGGCGTTGCTGGCGTCCTTCGGCGCGGGCACTGCGGGCGCGGCGGGCGCGGCGCCGACCGCCGAGGCTCCGCCTCTCGTCGGGAGCGTGCGCCTGGAGGGAACGCCCGGCATCGGCGGCACCCTGCGCGCCGTGGTCGATCCCCCGTCCGCCCCGGACAGGTACTACGGGTACGCCTGGATGGACGGCGACCAGGTCGTCAGCACCGGGGACCGGTCGATGGAGGTGAGCTGGCGGGACTTCGGTTCGAGCCTGTCGGTGCGCGTCACGACGTACGACGACGACGGGCGCCCCCAGACGGTGGAGTCAGGGCGCACGGCGCCCATCTCCGCGATCGTGGGCACGTCACCGCCTACCCTCTCGGCGTCGCCCACGGCGGTCACGGTGGCCGGGACGCCGCCGGTGCCGTCGACGAGCGTCCCGACGCGGCACGGCGACGTCTCGATCGAGCGGGTCTGGCTGCGCGACGGCACCCCGATCGCGGGGTCCGGCCAGACCGAGTCGCACACCTGGATCCGTGACGACTCACGGCACCGGTTGAGCTTCCGGCTCACCGCACGCCAGGCCTCGACCGGCCTGAAGGCGTCGGTGGCCAGCCCCAGCACTCCCGTCGTGGGCTCGATCAGCATCCTGCCGTTCCGGCTGTCGCCGACGACCGTCAAGGCCGGTGGGAGCATCGAGTTCATCCGCCCGTTGCAGACCTACACCTCGTACCCCCCGGTCGACCAGTGGTGTGACCCCAGGGATTCGTGGTACCGCGACGGCCAGCTGATCCCCGGCGAGTGGCGCAACTCGAAGACGATCTGGACGACCGACGGCGGGGCCCGCTTCTCGGCCTCGCACCGCGTCACCTGCACGAGCCGTACCGGCATCACCTTCACCCCGGCCACGCGGACGTCGACCAACAGCGTGCTCGTCTCCGGTCGGCCGTACACAATGACCCCGACCAACAACGACGGCTTTCGCGACATCATCGCGAGACGCGCGCACCAGCCCCACTACCTGGGCTTCACCGCGCGCCGCTACCCGGGGATCGCCCTCTACGACTTCTTCTACTACACGGACCTCCTCGAGTTCGACGCCATGTCCCGGGTCGTCTCCGGTGGTGACCTCAACGGTGACGGCATCGGTGACGCGCTCGCGCAGACGCGCTCCGGTGACCTCTACGCCTACGACGTCAACGGGACCGTCGAACGTCTCTGGAAGGTCGGGACGGGGTGGGGTTCCATGAGCACCCTCCTGCTGGCCGGCGACCTCGACGGGAACCACGTCGGCGACATCCTCGCCCGGCGTGCCCGGGACGGTGCGCTGGTGCTCTACAGCAGCACCGGCGTGAGCGTCCGTCAAGGTCGCGTCGTCGGGAGCGGGTTCAAGACGGCCCGGATGCTCGCCGTGAGCCCCGACGCCACCGGCGACGCAGTCCCGGACCTCTTCGCCCTGTGGCCCGACGGCAAGCTCCGGATGTACGCCGGCCGGGGCAACGGCGGCTTCAAGCCGGGTGTGGTCGTCGGGTGGAGCGGCTGGAACTCCATCGACCATTTCACCGACGGCGGGGACGCCGACCGCGACGGCAAGGCCGACTTCTACGCGGTCGACAGGACCGACCGCACGTGGGTCTACTACGGCAAGGGCAACGGCACCCTCGGGCGACGCGAGCAGATCGGCCGCGGCTGGGCTTTCACCGCCTTCGGCTGACGGTGCCCCGGACCGGTGATCGTCTGAACAGGGGCGCGCCGTCGACGCGGCGGGCCATGGCGACGTCGTCGCGGTAGTCCGTCGCGCTGAGGCGCAGGCCGCCCGGCACGCGCCCGACCTCGGTCCAGCCCGCCCCTCGGTAGAACGCGCCCAGGCCGAGGCCGCCGCGGTAGTCGAGGCGGAGCAGCTCGACGTGGGGCAGCTCGCGGCGCGCGACGCCGACCATGCCACTGAGCAGCACGCGGCCGAGGTTGCGGCCCTGCAGGCTCGGGTCGACCATGAGCCGCACGAGCCCCGCGACGTGCTCGTGGGGAAAGCCGCGCGCGTGCTCCCAGAGGCCGAGGCCCAGCAGGCTCCCGCCGTGCGCCTCGGGCGCACGCAGCAGGCAGAGCAGCGACCGCCCGTCGGCGACGTCGGCCAGGTGCCGGTCGAACGCGGCCGCGACGGCGGAGCGTGGCGCCCCGGGCAGGAAGCCGACCGCTCCCCCGGCGTCGTTGACCCGCATCCACAGGTCGACGACCTCGTCGCGCGAGGCCGCCGCCGCGTCCCGCGAGGTCACGACCACCAGCGAGGGCGCCTCGAGGTAGGTCATCGGCTCGGCATCGGGCTCGTCGCGCACCTCGCGCAGCCCGACGGGGAAGAGGCCGGCCCGCTCCGACGTGCGCAGCGACGCGGTGTTGACGCGGTCGACCATCGCGGTGACGAGTGCCTGTGGACGGTGCTCCACGGCCCACGCGACGAGCGCCCGGGCGATCTCGCGGCCCAGGCCGCCGCCCAGCCGGTCGTGCGCGAGGCGGTAGTAGAGGTTGAGCTCGGCCGGGTCGGAGTCCTTGTGCCGCAGGCCCGCCCACCCGATGACGGCACCGTCGGCGCGGTCGACGACGGCGGCATACCCGAGGTCGTCTCGCTCCCAGTCGGCGACGTCGGCGTCGAGGCGCTCGCGACAGCGTTCCGGGCCCGGCATGCTCGCGGGCGCGTGCACGTACGTCCGCGGGTCGCTGTGCAGCCGGAGGTAGTCACCGAGGTCGTCCGGGCGCGGACGGCGGAGCAGCAGCCGCGGCGTCGTCAGCCAGACCGCGGTGTCGTGGGCGGCCTCCGTCACGGCTTCGGGCGCTCCGGGGCGCGGGTCTCGCACACCGCGAGCGGGGCGCCGTCGCAGCAGGGCTCGATGTAGAGGCAGCGCGGGCAGCGGTTGTGCGCCTGCTCGGCATACATCTGCGTGCCGCAGTAGGGGCAGGGGATCTCGAGGGCCATGCGCCCATCCTCCCCGGCACCCCCGACAGCCTCGCGGCCGACATGCCGAAGGGCCCCGCGGACGGGGCCCTCCGAGCGGTCGGCGTCAGCTCGCGACGACGGCGAAGGCTGCGAGGTCGGGCTCCATCGTCGGGGTGACCTTGGCGCGCAGCCTGGTCCCCTCCGCGACGTGCTCGCTCTCGAGGATCTCGCCCTCCTCGTGCAGCCGCGAGATGAGGTCGCCGCGGTCGTAGGGCACGAGGACGTCGATCTCGATGTCGGGCTTGGGCAGCTCGTGCGCGATGAGCGCGCGCAGCTCGTCGAGCCCGGCACCGGTGCGGGCCGAGACCGTGATGCAGTGGCGCTCGTGCCGCTGCAGGCGGTCGAGCACCTCCGGGTCGGCGATGTCGGCCTTGTTGACGACGATGATCTCCTTGATCTGGTCGCCGCCGACCTCGGAGAGCACCCCGCGCACGGCGGAGATCTGACCCTCGGGGTCCGGGTGCGAGCCGTCGACGACGTGGAGGAGCAGGTCGGAGTCGCCGACCTCCTCCAGCGTCGAGCGGAACGCCTCGACGAGCTGGTGCGGCAGGCTGCGCACGAAGCCGACGGTGTCGGCGAGCGTGTAGACGCGCCCGTCCTCGGTCTCGGTGCGGCGCACCGTCGGGTCGAGGGTCGCGAAGAGCTGGTTCTCCACGAGCACGCCGGCACCGGTGAGCCGGTTGAGCAGCGAGCTCTTGCCGGCGTTGGTGTAGCCGGCGATGGCGACCGACGGGACGCCGCCCGCCTGGCGCGAGTGGCGACGCGTGTCGCGGCTCGTCTTCATGCCCTTGATGTCACGACGCAGCTTCGCGATCTTCGTGTTGATGCGGCGGCGGTCGAGCTCGATCTTCGTCTCACCGGGTCCGCGCGAGCCGATGCCCTCACCGCCCGCCACGCGGCCACCGGCCTGGCGTGACATCGACTCACCCCAGCCACGCAGGCGCGGCAGCAGGTACTGCAGCTGGGCCAGCTCGACCTGCGCCCGACCCTCACGGCTCTTCGCGTGCTGGGCGAAGATGTCGAGGATGAGGGCGGTGCGGTCGATGACCTTGATCTTGACGACGTCCTCGAGGGCACGACGCTGGCTCGGGGCGAGCTCGCCGTCGCAGATGACGGTGTCGGCGCCCTCGGCGACGACGATGTCGCGCAGCTCGATCGCCTTGCCCTTGCCGAGCCAGGTGGCCGGGTCGGGTCGCTGACGACGCTGGATGACGCCCTCGAGCACGGTCGAGCCGGCGGTCTCGGCGAGCGCCGCGAGCTCGCGCATCGAGTTCTCGGCGTCGTCGGCCGTGCCGTCGGTCCAGACGCCCGCGAGCACGACGCGCTCGAGGCGCAGCTGGCGGTACTCGACCTCGGTGATGTCCTCGAGCTCGGTCGAGAGGCCCTGCACACGGCGCAGTGCCGCGCGCTCCTCACGGTCGAGCTGGTCGCCGTCGAAGCCGTCGTATGCCGGGTCGCCGCCGCGGGTGCCCTCGGCCGCGAGCGCGTCGGCGCGGGTCGAGAAGAGGCGCCGCTCACGCGCGGACGCGGTGTCCGCGGAGCGGTCGGTGTCGGTGTCGTGGTTCACGTGGTCGTTCGTGTGGTTGCTCGTCATGTTCTCCCTATGGTCCCACCCGTCCAACGTCGTCGGCCACCAGTTTGTGCCCGACCCGTGCTCCCACCCGTGCTCCCACCCGTGCTCCCACCCGTGCTCCCACCCGTGCGCGGACGCGCGGCCGGCCTCCCGCTACGGTGAGCGGGATGAGCGAGCCGACCGACCACTACTTCACCGCCGAGCCGGCCTCGCCGGAGGAGCGGCGCACCATCGAGGTGACCCTCGAGGGGCGCTCCCTCGAGCTGCAGACCGCCAAGGGCGTCTACTCCCCCGACCGACTCGACCCGGGTACGGCCGTGCTGCTGGGCTCGGCCCCGGACCCCAGCCCGACGGGCGACCTGCTCGACATCGGCTGCGGGTGGGGGCCGATCTCGATCACCCTCGCGCTGCGCTCACCGGCCGCCCGGGTGTGGGGCGTCGACGTCAACCGCCGCTCGCTCGACCTCGCGCGCACCAACGCCGCCGCCGTCGGGGCGCTCAACACGACGTTCTGCGAGCCCGACGAGGTGCCGGGCGACGTGCGGTTCGCCACGATCTGGTCGAACCCGCCGATCCACGTCGGCAAGCCGGCCCTGCACGCCCTCCTCGAGCGGTGGCTGCCGCGCCTCGCCGACGACGGCGTGGCGCACCTCGTCGTGCAGAAGCACCTCGGCTCCGACTCCCTGCAGAAGTGGATCAACGCCCAGGACTGGGGCCTGCGGTGCACGCGGCGCTCCTCCGCGAAGGCCTTCCGCGTCCTCGAGGTGCGTCGCGCCTGAGCTCAGAGCGGGAAGTCGCCGTCGGCGACGAGGGCCGAGGGCCCGGCGAGCTCGACGCGGTGCCCCGGCAGCGGCGTCACGGTGAGGCGCCCCCCGGGCACGTCGACGGTCCAGGGCGACTCGTCCTCGACGCCCGACCAGAACCGGGTGGCGAGGGCCGCGGCCGCCGCACCGGTGCCGCACGAGCGGGTCTCGCCGACGCCGCGCTCGTGCACGCGCATCGCGAGGTGGCCCGGGCCCACCGCCTTGACGAACTCGACGTTGGCGCCGTCGGCCGGCGCCGGGTGGATCTCCGGGGCCCCCGAGAGGTCGAGCTGGTCGAGCTCGATGCCCTCGGGCAGCATGACGACGACGTGCGGGTTGCCGAGGTCGACGGAGAGCGCCGGCACGGGCTTGCCGTGCCGCGGTCGCACCATGACGTCGAAGCCGTCGCGCCGCGCGCCCTCCTCGTCGACGAGGCGCCACGGACCGAGGTCGACGGCATACCCGTCCTCGAGCACGCGCACCGTCTTGACGCCGGCGCGCGTCGCGACCGGGATGGCGTCGCCCGTCGCGAGGCCCTCGCGGCGCAGGTAGTCGGCGAAGACGCGCGTGCCGTTGCCGCACATCTCGGCGAGCGAGCCGTCGGCGTTGCGGTAGTCCATGAACCACTCCGCCTGCGCCGACTGCTCCCGCACGGCCTCGTCGGTCGAGTGCAGGGCGCGCACCACGCGGATGACGCCGTCGGCGCCGAGGCCGGCGTGCCGGTCGGCGATGCGCTGCACCTGCGCGGGGGTCAGCTCGAGGGTGCCCTCGAGGTCGGGGACGAGCACGAAGTCGTTCTCGGTGCCGTGGCCCTTCGTGAAGCGCGTCATGTCACCCATTCTCCGGTATGCCGGGTCGCGACCCGTCGTCCGCCGCGCGCACGACCGCGAGCGCCTGCTCCGTCAGGTCGGGGGCGAGGGCGTCGAGCCACACGATGCGCGGGTCGGGGCGGAACCAGGACTCCTGCCGACGGGCGTAGCGCCGCGTCGCCTGGGCGGTCTCGGCGCGGGCGTGCTCCTCGCCCATCACCCCGTCGATGACGGCGACCGCCTGGCTGTAGCCGATGGCGCGGCTCGCCGTGACACCGTCACGCAGGCCGTGGGTCAGCAGGGACTCGGTCTCGCCCCGCAACCCCTCCTCCCACATCCGGTCGACCCGGCGGTCGATGCGTTCGACGAGGAGCTCCCGGTCGACGCGGAGACCCAGCACCACTGCGGGAGCGACGAACTCACGCGTGGGCATCGAGGCACTGAACGGACGGCCGGTGAGCTCGATGACCTCGAGGGCCCGGATGACGCGTCGCCGGTTGCCGGGCAGGATCGTGGTGGCGGCCCGGCGGTCGAGGGTGAGCAGCCTCGCGTGCATCGCGTCCGCGCCGACCACCTCGGCCTCCGCCTCGAGCCGCGCGCGCACGACCGCGTCGGTGGGCGGGATCTCGAGCCGGTCGAGGGCGGCGCGGACGTAGAGTCCCGAGCCGCCCACGAGGATCGGCCGGTGGCCACGGTCACGGATGCCGGCGATCTCGGCGCGCGCCGCCGTCTGGTAGCCCGCGACGCTCGCCTCCTCGGTCACGTCCAGCACGTCGAGCTGGTGGTGGGCGATGCCGCGCCGCTCGGAGACGGGCAGCTTCGCCGTGCCGATGTCCATGCCTCGGTAGAACTGCATGGAGTCGGCGTTGACGATCTCGCCGGCGAGCCGTTCGGCGAGGTCGAGGGCCAGGTCGGACTTGCCCGTCGCCGTCGGCCCGACGACCGCGACGATCGGCTCCGGGTCCGCCGGGAGGTGGTCGGACGTCACGGCGCTGCGTGCTCAGCCGATGAGCTCGTCGGCGTGCTCGTCGGCGTCGTCCTCGTCGTGGCCGAACGGGTCGCGGTCGACACCGGGGTGCCAGGCGTTGCCGGGCTTGCCCCAGCCGTTGCGCTTGACGGCCTTGCGGGCCTTCTTGGCCTGGCGGTCGTCGAGCCGGTCGACGTAGAGGGTGCCGTTGAGGTGGTCGTACTCGTGCTGCATGCAGCGGGCGAACCAGCCGGTCGCGTCGAACTCGACCCGGTTGCCCTCGACGTCGAGGCCCACGACGTGCGCGCGGTCGGCGCGCTTGAGCGGGAAGGCCTCGCCCGGCACCGAGAGGCAGCCCTCGGTCTCCTCGTCGGGGTTGGGCCGCTCCTGCGGGATCCGCGAGGTGGTCACCGTCGGGTTGATGACGTGGCCCTGCTCCGGCACGCCGTCGTCGTTCGCCATCTTCCAGATGAACAGGCGCAGTCCGACCCCGACCTGCGGCGCGGCGAGCCCGACGCCGTTGGCGGCGACGTTCGTCTCGTACATGTCCTCGACGAGCGTGCGCAGCTCGTCGTCGAACTCCGTGACGAGGGCCGCGGCACGGTGCAGGACCGGTTCACCGGTGATGACGATGGGACGCACGCTCATGCGCCAAGTCAAGCACGAGGGGTCGGCCGGGCCCGAATCGGCTCAGCCGACGGCGCAGCCCGGCCCGGTCGGCGCGGTCGGTGCTGCTGCCGGCTTGCCCAGCGAGGGCATGCCGAGGCTGACCGCCGGCTTGCCGGCGCCCTGCGGCACGTCCTGGAGCGCGGCCCAGGCGTCGCCCCCGCGGGTGCGCCGGACGGCATACGCGCCCCCCTGCAGGCCCGAGTCGGCGACGAGGTGGTGCGGCGCGCCGTAGGTGACGTCGACGGTGACGACGTCGCCCGGGCGCGGGACCTCGGCGCCCTCGGGCACGGCGAAGTGGACGAGGCGGTTGTCGCGCGCGCGGCCCGACAGGCGCTTGGTCTCGGCGTCCTTGCGGCCCTCGGACGGTGCGACGAGCACCTCGACCCGCCGACCCTCGAGCCGGCGGTTCTCGGCCCAGCTGACCTCCTCCTGGAGCGCGATGAGACGCTCGAACCGCTCCTGGACGACCGGCTTGGGCACCTGGTCGTCCATGGTCGCGGCGGGCGTGCCCGGGCGGATCGAGTACTGGAAGGTGAAGGCGCTCGAGAAGCGCGACGCGCGCACGACGTCGAGCGTGCCCTGGAAGTCCTCCTCGGTCTCGCCGGGGAAGCCGACGATGAGGTCGGTCGTGATCGCGGCGTCGGGGATGTGCTCGCGGACCTTCTCGATGATGCCGAGGAACTTCGTGCTGCGGTAGGAGCGGCGCATGTCCTTGAGCACCTTGTCGGAGCCGGACTGCAGCGGCATGTGCAGGCTCGGCATGACGTTCGGCGTCTCGGCCATCGCGAGGATGACGTCCTCGGTGAAGGCGGCCGGGTGCGGGCTGGTGAACCGCACGCGCTCGAGCCCCTCGATCTGCCCGCACGCCCGCAGCAGCTTGCCGAAGGCGAGGCGGTCGCCGAACTCGACGCCGTAGGTGTTGACGTTCTGGCCGAGCAGCGTCACCTCGACGACGCCCTGGGCCACGAGCGCCTCGATCTCGGCGAGGATCTCGCCGGGGCGGCGGTCGGCCTCCTTGCCCCGCAGGCTCGGGACGATGCAGAAGGTGCACGTGTTGTTGCAGCCGACCGAGATGGAGACCCACGCGCTGTAGGCGGAGTCGCGCCGCGTCGGCAGCGTCGAGGGGAAGACCTCGAGGCTCTCGAGGATCTCGACCTCCGCCCGCTTGTTGTGCGCGGCTCGGTCGAGCAGGGCCGGCAGGGATCCGATGTTGTGCGTGCCGAACACGACGTCGACCCAGGGGGCGCGCGCGACGATGGTGCTGCGGTCCTTCTGCGCCATGCAGCCACCGACGGCGATCTGCATGTCCGGGTTCTTCTGCTTCGCCGGGCGCAGCTGGCCGAGGTTGCCGTAGAGCTTGTTGTCGGCGTTCTCGCGGACGGCGCACGTGTTGAAGACCACGACGTCGGCCACCTCGGGGCGTTCCCCCGCGGGCAGGCTGGCGAGGTCGACGTAGCCGGCCGTCTCGAGCAGGCCGGCCAGGCGCTCGCTGTCATGGACGTTCATCTGGCACCCGTGGGTGCGCACGTCGTAGGTCCGGCGACCGGCGGGCTGCTGCACGGCGCTCGGCGCCGTCATGTTCTCGGTTGTCATGGCACCGACAAGGGTACGTCGTGCGGCCCGGCCCGCCCGACCCGCGTGCGAACCCTGGGGGGACGCGCGGGAATAGCACGCCCGGACGCACCGTTGACGCCCTTGCTTGACACTTCAACAACTTCCCCTCATCCTAGTTGTTGAAAGTTCAATAACCTACTTCGAAGGACCTGACATGGGACTGTTCAACCGCACCAAGGACGACGCCGTCACCGAGACGCCCTCCACCGCCGTGGCCGACATCACCGGCGACTACACCCTCGACCCGAGCCACACGCGCGTCGGCTTCTCCGCGCGGCACGCCATGGTCACCAAGGTCCGCGGCCACTTCGACGAGTTCGAGGGCACCGCCCACATCGACACCGCCACGCCCGCCAACTCCTCGGTCACCGTGACCATCTCCGCGGCGAGCGTCACGACCGGCAACGAGCAGCGCGACGGCCACCTCAAGACCCCCGACTTCTTCGACATCGCGAACTACCCGCAGATCACCTTCGTCTCGACCGACGTCGAGCGCGACGGCACCGAGTGGGCCATCACCGGTGACCTCACCATCAACGGCGTGACCAAGTCCGTGACGATCCCCTTCGAGGAGACCGGTTCGGCCAAGGACCCGTTCGGCAACACCCGCGTCGGCTTCGAGGGCGAGGTCACCATCGACCGCACCGAGTGGAACCTCTCCTTCAACGCCGCCCTCGAGACCGGTGGCGTCCTCGTCAGCGAGAAGGTCAAGCTCGAGTTCGACGTGTCGGCCATCGCGAACGTGCCCGCGCAGGCCTGAGCGAGCCCAGCACCACGCCCGAGGGGTGGGAACCGGACCGGTTCCCACCCCTTCGCGCCACCCGGGCACCCTCGTCGGCACCCACCAATCGCGCTGCGGCCACTCCCGTCAGTCGCGCTCGTGCTCGGGCAGGCCGTCGAGCGCATCGCGGATGACGGGCCAGGCCGTCTCGCCGGGATAGCCCTTGCGGGCGAGCATGCCGGCGAGCCGCCGCGCCTGGACGTCAGGCGCGAGCCCGCGCATCGAGCGCAGCTTCTTCGCCACGAGCTGCTCGGCCCGGAGCCGCTCGTCGCCCGGGCCGACCTGCTCGAGGGCCTCGTCGGCGAGCTCCTGGTCGATGCCCTGCTTGCGCAGCTCGTGCGCGAGGGCCCGGCGGGCGAGCCCCCGGTCGGACTGCTTCGAGCGGACCAGCATCTGGGCGTAGGCCTCGTCGTCGACGAGGCCGACCTCGGTCATCCGGTCGAGCACGCGGGCAGCCACGTCGTCGGCGCAGCCGCGCTGGCGCAGCTTCTTCTCGAGCTGTGCGCGACTGCGCGGAGCCATGCTCAGCTGGCGCAGGACGATGGCGCGGGCCACCGAGTCGGCGTCGGCCTCAGGCAGCTGGGCCTCGGTGTCCTCGGGCGGTGGCGCCCAATCGGGCCGCTCCCCCGCCGGCGCAGAGCCCCAGGGGGCGCGGACGCCCGCGACACCCTCCGCCTCGGCGAGAGCGGCCGCGGCGCGGGCCCGGCGCTCCGCCGGGCTCGCGCCACTGCCGTGGTGTGGACCGGTCACGATCAGAAGTCGACGGGCACGTCCGCGACCTCGGCCGGCTGGTCGACGCGGGGGCCCACCCCGAGCTTCTCCTTGACCTTCTTCTCGATCTCGTCGGCGAGGTCGGGGTTGTCCTTGAGGAAGTTGCGGGCGTTCTCCTTGCCCTGGCCCAGCTGGTCGCCCTCGTAGGTGTACCAGGCACCGGCCTTGCGGACGAAGCCGTGCTCGACGCCCATGTCGATGAGCCCGCCCTCGCGGGAGATGCCGTGGCCGTAGAGGATGTCGAACTCGGCCTGCTTGAACGGCGGCGAGACCTTGTTCTTGACGACCTTGACGCGCGTGCGGTTGCCGACCGGGTCGGTGCCGTCCTTGAGCGTCTCGATGCGACGGACGTCGAGACGGACCGAGGCGTAGAACTTCAACGCCTTGCCACCCGTCGTCGTCTCGGGCGAGCCGAACATGACGCCGATCTTCTCGCGGAGCTGGTTGATGAAGATGGCGGTCGTGCCGGTGTTGTTGAGCGCACCGGTGAGCTTGCGCAGCGCCTGGCTCATGAGGCGGGCCTGCAGACCGACGTGACTGTCGCCCATCTCGCCCTCGATCTCGGCCCGCGGCACGAGCGCGGCGACCGAGTCGATGACGATGATGTCGAGGGCGCCGGACCGGATCAGCATGTCGGCGATCTCGAGCGCCTGCTCACCCGTGTCGGGCTGCGACACGAGCAGGGCGTCGGTGTCGACACCGAGCTTCTTGGCGTAGTCGGGGTCGAGGGCGTGCTCGGCGTCGATGAACGCCGCGATGCCGCCGGCCTTCTGGGCGTTCGCGACGGCATGGAGGGCGACGGTCGTCTTGCCCGAGGACTCCGGGCCGTAGATCTCGACGACACGGCCGCGCGGGAGTCCGCCGATGCCGAGCGCGACGTCGAGCGCGATCGAGCCCGTGGGGATCACCTCGATCGGCGGGCGGATGTCGTCGCCGAGGCGCATGACGGCACCCTTGCCGTAGCTCTTCTCGATCTGGCCCATCACCGAGGAGAGGGCCTTGTCCTTGTCCTTCATCTGCACCGAAGCCATGTCGGTCACCTATCTGCCGTCTGCGTTGCGGTCGTCTACCTTCGACCCGGGCCGAGGCCTCGCCGGTGCGAGATCCGCTGTCGGGTCAGACGTTAGGTGCCGGCGCCGACATCGGGGTGTTCCACGAGACGGCCTGTGGACGATGGGGGTGGTGGCGCAGGACCTGTGGAGAACACTACCGAACACGTGTTCGACCCGGAGCACGACACGCCGCGAGACGCCGTCGCGTCCTCAGCGACCCGAACGACCGCCCTCGGCCCCCCGCGCGACGCGCGTGTCACGGCCGAGGCGTCGCGCCGGCGGGACGTCCATGTCGACGCAGAGCGCCTCCCACACCGCCCGCGGGGGCTCGCCGTCGGCGAGGGCCTGCGCAGCCGTGCGGTTGCCGAGCGCCCCGATCACGTGGTCACGGGCGAGGGACCCGGCATACGCCGCGCCGAACTCGTCGTCCATCAGGGTCCAGAAGTGGCTCATCCGCACTCCTGCAGTCTGCCACTCCCCCGCCGGGAACCCCGCCGCGCGCATCCGGCGTCCGAGGGTTGCCGCAAGCGCGCACGCCCGCGTCCCGCGACCGGTATCGTCCTCATTCGCCCGTGCCCACACGGGCCCAGCGCACACGTCAGGGGAGCAACCAATGACCGAAGACCACCCGGGACCCACCGAGGGTCCCTCCGACGCGCCCGACCCGTCGGCCGCCGGCACGCCCGGCCCGGAGACCACGCAGGCCGTCCCGACCGAGCACACCGTGCCGGTGCCGCAGTACTCCTACCCCGCCGGCGCCGACGCGACGTCCGCGCACGCGCCCGCCGCGGCCGGCGTCGCGCTCGCCGACGAGGCGACGCAGCCCACCACCGGTGGTCGCCGCCGCACGGGCCTGCTCGTCGGGGCGCTCGCGACGGTGCTCGTGCTCGGTGGTGCCGGCATCGTCGCCACCACCGCGCTGAGCGGCGGTGGTGCCCAGCCCGCCGAGGTGCTGCCCGGCGACGCCTATGCCTACGTGCGGCTCGACATCGACCCGTCGGCCGGCCAGAAGATCGCTGCCGTCCGCTTCCTCGGCAAGCTGCCGCAGGTCAAGGACACCCTCGGCAGCGACGACCCGCGCAAGAAGCTCTGGGAGCTCGCGACGAAGGACTCGAGCAACGCCTGCGCGGCGAAGTTCAGCTACGACTCCGACATCGCCCCGTGGCTCGGCGACCGCGCTGGTGCCGCCTTCCGCCCGGGCGGCACGAGCGACAAGCCGAACGTCGCGATCGCCGTGCAGGTCAAGGACGAGGACGCCGCCAGGGACACGCTGACGAAGCTGCTCGCGTGCGACACCGACGGCACGGGCGCCGAGCTGCGGATGAAGGACGGCTACGCCCTCATCACGCCGAAGGGCACCGGCGACGCCACCGTCGCGGCCGTCGACCGCGGCTCGCTCGCCGACAACGCGACGTTCGCCGACGACATGGGCGCGCTCGGCGAGCAGGGCGTCATGTCGGCCTGGTTCGACGCGACCAACGGGATCAAGGAGATCTCGAAGCTCGGTGGGTCCGGCATGGACTCGACCCTGGCGACCGCCGGGGCGAAGGGACGCTTCGCCGCGGCCCTGCGCTTCGACGCCGACTACGTCGAGCTGTCGGGCGTCTTCCGCGGCGCCGACGGGACCAAGGCGGTCAAGGGTGACGGCGCGCAGCTCGTCAACCTCCCGGACAACACCGTCGCGGCCATGCACGTGGCCGGCGGCGACCAGCTCGTCGACACCGCGTGGCCGCAGGTGAAGAAGCAGCTCGACTCGCTGGGATCGGCCCAGGGCCAGAATGACCTCGTCGGCCAGCTCGAGGACCAGCTCGACGTCAAGCTGCCCGACGACCTCAAGCTGCTCCTCGGCCGGTCGTTCACCCTCGCCCTGCCCGAGCAGGACTTCCAGAGCGGGACGTTCAGCATCGGTGGCAAGGTCGTCACGAGCGACGCGAAGCGCGCCGACGAGCTGCTCGGCCGCCTCGGCGCCCTCGCGGGCGGCGGCACCGACCCGCTGACCCACTCGGTCGACGGCGACACCGTCTACGCGGCGACGACCCAGGCCTACGCCGATGCCCTCAAGGCCGGCGGCAAGCTCGGTGACAGCGACGCCTTCAAGCTGGCGGTCGGTGACGTCTCGTCGTCGACGACGGCCGTCTTCGTCGACCTCGACAAGATCGAGAAGCTCTACCTCGGCGAGATGAAGGGCGACCAGAAGTCGTTCGTCGAGTCGCTGCGCTCGGTCGGCATCAACCAGTCGAGCACGGGCGACGGCGAGGGCACGTTCTCGCTGCGTCTCGTCGGCAACTGACCGACCTCGTCCGCACGACCGAGGGCCCCGCCGGTGGCGGGGCCCTCAGTCGTCCCAGGCATCGTCGTCCCAGGCATCGTCGTCCCAGGCATCGTCGGCCCGAGGGCGCTCGGCTCAGAGGCGGCGACCGATGCCGAAACCGCCCGCCGTGGGTAGCTGGATCTCGTTGCCGGAGTAGGCGATCCCGTGCTCGACGGGGGACGCCACGGACCACCACGCCGCATCGAGGTCGCTCACCTCGGTCGTCGGCTCGGCCGCGACGAGCGCCGCCGCGGCGCCGACACCGATGTGGCTCTCCATCATCGAGCCGACGATGGTGCGCAGCCCCGCCTCGTGCGCGCGGCGCAGCAGGTCGCGACCCGTCGTCAGCGACCCGCACTTGGCGAGCTTGACGTTGACGAGATCGGCGGCACCGAGCCGGATGATCCGCTCGAGGTCGTGCGGCCCGTAGCAGGACTCGTCGGCCATGACCGGCAGCCCGACCCGCTCACGCACCCACGCGAGGCCCTCGACGTCCTCGGCGACGACGGGCTGCTCGACGAACTCGACGCCGAGGTCGGCCACCTCGAGGGCGCGGATGACCTGCACCGCCTCCTCGCGCGTCCAGCCCTGGTTGGCGTCGAGGCGGATCGCCACGTCGGCCCCCACCGCGTCACGCACCGCGGCCACCCGCTGCACGTCGGTGCCCGCGTCGGTGCCCACCTTCATCTTCAGCGTGCGGAAGCCCTCGGTGACCCGCCGTCGGGCGGTGTCGGCGAGGGCGTCGGCCGCGCCCGCCGAGAGGGTGACGTCGGTCGTCAGCCGATCACGGATGCCGTCCGGCCGGCCGGCGAGCAGGGCGGCGACGGAGGTGCCCTCCGCCTGGGCGACGAGGTCGTGCAGGGCCGCGTCGACGGCGGCCTTGGCCCCGAAGTTGCGCGCCACGGCGCGCTGCACGAGGGCGGCCGCCGCGGCGAGGTCGTCACGGTCGTCGAGCGGTCGGCCGACGACGACCGGGGCCAGCATCTGCTCGATGCAGGCCGTGGCGCCGGCGAGCGACTCCCCCGTCACCTGCCAGACCTGGGGCGCCTCGCCCCAGCCGGTGCGGCCGTCGCTGTCGGTGACCGTGACGACCACGGTGTCGGTCGTCTCGGTGCGGCGCAGCGCCGTGACGAAGGGCGTGTGCAGGCGCACCGAGGAGGGCGTCGCGATGACGCGGTCGATGGTCGTCATGCCCCCGCCCCCTCGGCGTGGGCGGCCGCCCACACGTCGCGCGCGATGCCGGCCACGAACGCCGCCGCCTCGGTCTCCTCGAGGTCGATCGTCGTGCAGACCGCGAGGACGAAGGGCTCCTCACCCGCCGGGCGCACGAGCGCCACGTCGTGCGAGACGCCCGGGATCCAGCCGGACTTGCTCGCGGTGGGCGTGCCGTCCGGCAGGCCGGCAGGCACCTGGTCGACGTGCCGCTGACGCGCCAGCAGCTCCTCGACCGGGCCGAGCACCGGCTCGCCGCCGAGAGCCTCGTCGCGCCGGCCCACGGCCGCCATGACGAGCCCGAGGTCGGAGGCCGTCACCGTGTTCGTGATGCCGGCCTCGCGGGCGGCGGCGTCCTCGATGCCCCGCCCGACGACGGTGCGGGGCGAGCACCCCACGAGGCGCAGCACCTCGGCGACCTCCTCGAGCCCGACGACGCCGAGCAGCAGGTTGGTCGCGATGTTGCTCGACTCCGTGATGGCGGCGTCGGCGAGCTCGGCCACGGTGCGGCTGCCGCCGACGGCGCCCCACGTGAGCGGGTCCTGGTCCTCGCCCTCGTCGAGCGCGAAGGGGCTGCCGTCGAGCACGGAGGCGAAGGTGCCGGTCACCGGCACGTCCGCGTGCAGGTCGAGCTCACCGCGCACGGCCCGGCGGTGCGCCGCGACCACGAGCGGCAGCTTCATCGTCGAGGCGGCGTAGTGCGGGGCCTCTGCCTCGTGCGCGTAGCGCAGGCGACCGTCGAGGTCACCGAGCCACACCGAGACCGAGGCGGGACCGCCGTCCCGGGCGCGGTGGTCGACGACGGCCCGATGCAGGCGGGAGTCCAGGTCCGAGAAGGGCGTTGGCACCCTGAAACGGTAGACGATCAGGCAGCGGAGGCCGACACCACGTCGCCGGTCGGCACCGGCAGGGTGACCGTCGTCGCCATGCCCTCGCTCTCGGCCATGCGGCTCGAGACGTCGATGAGGACCTGCGAGAGGGGCAGCTCGAGCGCCCCGCAGATGGAGGCCAGCAGCTCGGACGAGGCTTCCTTCTCGCCGCGCTCGACCTCGCTGAGGTAGCCGAGCGAGACGGATGCCGTCGCCGAGACCTCACGGAGCGTGCGGCCCTGCGCGCGACGGCGCTCACGGAGGACGTCGCCGAGCTCACGTCGCAGGAGTGTCACCATCTCGCCCTCCTTCGGGTCGCTGGGTCGGATCAGTGGGGTCGCGGTCAGCCTCCGGGCCGGTCGCTAGGGCTACCGTACCCCGTGCCTCCGCCGGTGGCGCAGGAGTTGCGCCGGTGGCGCCGGCCTGCTCGACCGCGAGCCGCAGCACGGCCTCGACCGTGCCCGCCCGGATCTGCGCCCGGCTCCCGTTCAACCGCAGGGCGCGCGTGACTGTTCCCGCCGGACCGGCCACGGCGACGTGCACGGTGCCGGCCGGCTTGCCCTCCGCGGGTCCGGGTCCCGCCACCCCGGTCGTGGCCAGCCCCCACGTCGCGCCGAGCCGGCGGCGCGCCCCCTCGGCCATGGCGAGCGCCACCTGCGGGTCGACCGTCCCCACCTGCGACACGAGCGCGGCCGGGACGTCGAGCAGCAGCGTCTTGAGCTCGGCGGCATACGCGACGACACCTCCGCGGAGCACGGCCGAGGCGCCGGGCGTGTCGGCGACGGTCGCGGCGACGAGGCCCGCCGTCAGCGACTCCGCGCACGCGAGCGTCTGCCCGGCCGCCGTCAGCAGGGCGACGAGCTCGGCACCCGCCGAGGAGGTGGGCGCAGGGGTCGGGGTGCGCTCGGCGCCGCGGTCGGCGACCACGCTCAGTTCCGCTCGGTGGTCCGCTCGGGGGCCGTGGGCTCGTGCGGCTGCGGCAGGCGTACCGGCTCCGACGCGTCGGGCGCCCCGCCCGACCGGGCAGCACCCGCGGCGGCTCGCGCGGCACGGCGCAGCCGTGTGCGCTCGCTCGTCTGGCGCAGCCGGGCCGCCTTGAAGACGTAGTCGACCCCGCTCACGACCGTCATGACGAAAGCCGCACCGAGCAGGACGTAGGCGATCGTCGTCAGCACGTCGCCGAACGGCCAGACCCAGAGGGGCAGCGTGAGCGAGCCGAGCGACAGCGTCTGCAGCATCGTCTTCAGCTTGCCGCCGCGCCCGGCCGGCATGACGCCGTGCCGGATGACGACGAAGCGCAGCACCGTGATGCCGATCTCGCGCACGAGGATGACGACGGTGACCCACCACCACACGACCCCGAGCAGCGAGAGGCCGATGAACGCCGTGCCCGTCAGCGCCTTGTCGGCGATGGGGTCCGCGACCTTGCCGAAGTTCGTGATCTCGCCACGGCGCCGCGCGAGCTTGCCGTCCACCCCGTCGGTGACCGCGGCGACCGCGAAGACCACCCAGGCCCAGAAGCGCCACCACGGCTGCTCGCCGCCGTCCTGGAAGAGCAGCACGGCGTAGACGGGCACGAGGAGGAAGCGCAGCACCGTCAGGGCGTTCGGCAGGTTCCAGTCGGTGGGTTTGGGCGACGGGCCCTCGCCCCGGTGGAGCGTCTCCTTCGTCATCGCGGCTCCGCGAGCAGGTCGATCCCCTCGGTGCCGACGACGACCGCCGCCACGAGGTCTCCGACCCGGGGCGCCGGGGCGCCCTCGGGCACGTGCACGATCGTCACGCCGTCGACGTCGGGCCCCTGGAAGTCCGCCCGGCCGATGACCGACCCGTCCTCCTCGTCGATCTCCTCGACGAGCACGACGACCCGCTCGCCGACGCGCTCCTCGGCCCGCTGGGCGTTGAGCTCCTCGACGAGGCGCGTGAAGCGGTCGAGCCGCTCGGCGACGACCTCGGGGGCGAGCTTGTCGGCATACCCCTCGGCCTCGGTGCCGTCCTCGTCGGAGTAGCCGAAGACGCCGACGACGTCGAGGCGGGCGGCGGTGAGGAACGCCTCGAGCTCGTCGAGGTCGGCCTCGGTCTCGCCGGGGAAGCCGACGATGACGTTGCACCGGATGCCGGCGTGCGGCGCGTCGGCGCGCACGCGGGCGAGCAGGTCGAGGAAGGCCTCGCGCGAGCCGAAGCGGCGCATCGAGCGCAGCAGGGGCTCCGAGGCGTGCTGGAAGGAGATGTCGTAGTAGGGCACGACGCCGGGGGTGTCGGCCATGGCCCGCAGCAGGCCGGGGCGGATCTCGGCCGGCTGGAGGTAGGAGACGCGGACGCGCTCGACGCCCTCGATGGCGGTCAGCTCGGGCAGCAGCTTCTCGAGGAGCGCGAGGTCGCCGAGGTCCTTGCCGTAGCTCGTCGAGTTCTCGGAGACGAGGAAGAGCTCCTTGACGCCCTGCTCGGCGAGCCAGCGCGCCTCGGCGACGATGTCGGCGGGACGGCGCGAGAGGAACGCCCCGCGGAACATCGGGATGGCGCAGAACGAGCACCGGCGGTCGCAGCCCGACGCGATCTTGAGCGGCGCCCACGGGCGGCCGTCGAGGCGGGCCCGGATGACGCGCGGGCCGCTAGCCGGCGTCGGCACGTCGGCGTCGGCGAGGTCGGGACGCTCGTCGCCGTGCCCGGGCAGGGCGACACCGGCCGAGCCGGCCTGGCGCTCGACGGGGGTCAGCGGCAGCAGGGTGCGGCGGTCGCCCGGCGTGTGGCTCTCGACGTGGCCGCCGGCGAGGATCGTCTGCAGGTGCGCGCTCATGTCGCGGTAGGAGTCGAAGCCGAGCACGGCGTCGGCCTCGGGCAGCTGGTCGGCGAGCTCCTTGCCGTAGCGCTCGGCGAGGCAGCCGACCGCGACGACCTTCTGGGTGCGGGCGCCGTCGCCCTTGAGGTCGGAGGCCTCGAGGAGCGCGTCGATGGAGTCCTTCTTCGCCTGCTCGACGAAGCCGCAGGTGTTGACGACGGCCACGTCGGCCTCGGACGCGTCGTCGACGAGACGCCAGCCCTCCGCGAGCAGCCGTCCGGCCAGCTCCTCGGAGTCGACCTCGTTGCGCGTGCACCCGAGGGTGACGAGTGCGACGCTCTTGTCGGCGCTCGGGTGGGGAGGGGTCATGCGTCCACTCTAGAGGCCGGGGTGTTCAATGGCCGACATGCTCGGACCCGCCCCCCACCGCCGCGACGACCTGCTGGCCCGGGCCCGCGACCTGCTGCGTGAGCACCCGCTCGTCGACGGTCACAACGACCTGCCGTGGGAGGCGCGCGTGCAGACGGGCTACGACTTCGAGGCGCTCGACCTCGCCGGCCGCGTCGCGACGACCCAGACCGACCTCCCCCGCCTCGCCGAGGGCGGCGTCGGGGCGCAGTTCTGGTCGGTCTTCGTGCCGAGCACCCTGCAGGGCGACTCGGCCGTCACCGCCACGCTCGAGCAGGTCGACGGCGTGCACCGGATGATCGGGGCGTATGCCGACCGGCTGGCGCTCGCGCGCACCGCCGACGAGGTCGAGGCCGCCACCGCGTCGGGCCGCATCGCCTCGCTCCTCGGCGCCGAGGGCGGGCACTCGATCGGGTGCTCGCTCGGCACGCTGCGCCTGCTCCACGTCCTCGGCGTGCGCTACCTCACCCTGACGCACAACGACAACACGCCCTGGGCCGACTCCGCGACCGACGTGCCCGTCGTCGGCGGGCTCAGCGAGTTCGGCCGTGAGGTCGTGCGCGAGATGAACCGGCTCGGGATGATGGTCGACCTCAGCCACGTCGCCGCGACGACGATGCGTGACGCGCTCGGGACGACCGACGCGCCCGTCGTCTTCAGCCACTCGTCGGCGCTGGCCCTCTGCGACACCCCACGCAACGTGCCCGACGACGTGCTCGCGGCGCTGCCGGCCAACGGCGGCGTCTGCATGGTGACCTTCGTGCCCGAGTTCGTCTCGCCGGCGACGGCGGCGTGGCGCGTCGAGGCGGCCGCCGCGGCGGCCGAGGTCGGGGTCGACGCCAAGGACTGGGAGGCGTTCGCGCGCTTCTCCGCGACGTGGCAGCCCGAGCACCCGAAGCCCGACGCGACGATCGAGCAGGTCGTGGCGCACGTCGAGCACGTGCGCGAGGTGGCCGGCATCGACCACGTCGGCATCGGCGGCGACTACGACGGCACCGACACCTTCCCCGTCGGGCTCGAGGACGTCAGCGGCTACCCGCGACTCGTCGCGGCGCTCCTCGAGCGGTCGTGGTCCGAGGCCGACGTCGCACAGCTCGTCCGCGGCAACACGCTCCGCGTCATGCGCGACGTCGAGGCCGTGGCCCGCGACCTGCAGGCGACCCGGGCCCCGAGCCTCGCGACGTTCGCCGCCCTCGACGGGCCGCGCTGACCGCGCTGACCGCGCTGACCGCGCCGGACGGCATACGGCCTCGGCGGGCGACGCGACCTACTGGCGGAAGCGGGCGATCGTCAGGCCGACGAGGCGGGCGACGACGAGCGCGACGTAGAGCATGCCCGCGATCTGCTGGAGCAGCACGAACGCCCGCGCGTGCGGCTCGACGGCGTAGATGTCCGACAGACCCGTCGAGGTCATCGTCGTGATGGAGAGGTAGAGCAGCTCGAACCACGTGCGCGTGCCGGGCTCGCCGGACTCGCCGTAGATTGTGAAGGAGTGCGGGTAGGCGATCTGCACCGCGAGGTAGAGGTAGGCAAAGCCCCAGGCCACGACCGTGAACGTCGCGCCCGTCGCGTAGAGCTCGTCGCGCGTGACCCAGTTGTCCGCGAACATGTAGCGCAGCAGGCCGTAGCCCGTGTAGACGTAGAACAGGGCGTGCAGGACCGAGCTCCAGAACGTCAGCGTCGTGTTGTTCGTCCAGATCGCCTCGGCGATCGTCAGGACCACGACCGGGCCACCGAGCCCGGCGGCGACCCACGTCAGCGCCGGCGTGGCCCGCACCGCCCGGACGGCGAGGAAGAGCACGACGAGCCCGATGAGCCCGAAGATCGCCCGGCCCACCTCCTGCACGTCGCCGCGCCGGGTCTCGATGAACGGGTAGGCGAGCAACGCCCCGAGCTGAACGAAGAGGAGCAGCGCGCACGGCAGCTCGGCGACCTTGCGGCGCAGGCGGTCCACCCGCGACGGCGGTCCCGTCCTTCGCGGTGATGACGGCCAGAGCTCGAGCGACGCACTCACGCCTCGGACTCTAGTGGCGGGCCCGTCAAGATCGCGTCAAGAGGCGTCAGCGCGCGGTCAACGCCGCCTTCGGGGCGTGCGGCCGAGCCTAGGAATGAGGCATGTTCTCCACCATCCTCCTGCTCGTGGTCGGGGTCGCCGTGCTGGCCTACCTCGTCCACGTCCTGCTGCACGCGGACCGCTTCTGATGAGCGACACCGCCAGCGGGCTGCTCACCATCGCCGTCCTCGTCGCCGCCCTCGCCGCCGTCCACGTGCCGCTCGGCGCGTGGATGGCCCGCGTCTTCACCGACACCAGGCACTGGCGCGTCGAGCGCCTCGTCTACCGGCTCTGCCGCGTGGACCCGTCGTCCGAGCAGCGGTGGACGACGTATGCCGTGGCCGTCGTGGGCTTCTCGCTCGTCGGCATCGTGCTGCTCTTCGCGCTCATCGCCCTGCAGGGAGTGCTCCCCCTCGCCCGCGGCGCCTCGATGCACCTCGACACCGCCCTCAACACCGCCGTCTCGTTCGTCACGAACACGAACTGGCAGTCGTACGCCGGTGAGTCGGGCACGTCGCCGCTCGTGCAGACGCTCGGCCTCACCGTCCAGAACTTCGTCTCGCCGGCCGTCGGCCTCGCGGTGGCGGTCGCCCTCGTGCGCGGCATCGCGCGCTCGAGCGGCACCGAGATCGGCAACTTCTGGGTCGACCTCGTGCGAGGCACCGTTCGGATCCTGCTGCCGCTCGCCCTCGTCGGCGCCGTCGTGCTGCTGCTCGGCGGGGTCATCCAGAACCTCACCGAGCCGACGACCGTCACGACGGTCTCGGGCGGCTCGCAGGTCATCCAGGGTGGGCTCGTCGCGTCGCAGGAGGCCATCAAGGAGCTCGGCACGAACGGCGGCGGCTACTTCAACGCCAACTCGGCCCACCCCTTCGAGAACCCCACGGCCTGGACGAACCTCGTCGAGATCTTCCTCATCCTCGTCATCCCGTTCTCGCTCCCGCGGACCTACGGCATCCTCGTCGGCGACCGCCGCCAGGGCTGGACCGTGCTCGGCTTCATGGCTGCCCTCTGGGGCCTCATGGTCGCGGCCGTCACGTGGGCCGAGGTGAACGCCGCGAGCGGTCCGCTCGGCGGCCTCGAGGGCAAGGAGGTGCGCTTCGGCATCTGGCCCTCGGCCCTCTTCGCCGCGAGCACGACCGGCACGTCGACCGGCGCCGTCAACTCGATGCACGAGAGCTACAGCCCGCTCGGTGGCGGCGGCGTGCTCTTCTCGATGCTCCTCGGCGAGGTCTCGCCCGGCGGCGTCGGCTCCGGCCTCTACGGCGCCCTGCTCCTCGCGATCCTCACGGTCTTCATCTCCGGCCTCATGGTCGGACGCACCCCGGAGCTGCTCGGCAAGCAGGTCGGCCGCCGCGAGATCACGCTGACCGCGCTCGCGCTGCTCGTCATGCCCGCGCTCGTGCTCGTCTTCACCGGCATCGGCATGGTCGCCCCCCTCGTGTCCTCCCAGATGCTCGCGTCGGGGCCGCACGGTCTCACCGAGGTGATGTACGCCTACGCCTCCGCGGCCAACAACAACGGGAGCGCGTTCGCCGGCTTCTCGGCGGACACGCCCTACACGAACCTCACGCTGGCGCTCTGCATGCTCCTCGGCCGCTTCGTGCCCGTCGTCCTCGTGCTGGCCCTTGCGGGTTCCCTTGTCGCCCAGCGGCGCCGACCTGTCAACGCCGGCACCCTGCCCACCCACACACCCACCTTCGCGGGCCTCTTCGTCGGGGTCGCGGTCATCGTGACCGGCCTGACGTTCTTCCCCGCGCTCGCTCTCGGTCCCCTCGCGGAGGCACTGTCATGACCCTGTCCCCCTCACCCGCCCCCGTCCGCACCGACGCGCCGTCGGCCGGCGGCCCGACCCCGGAGCCGGCGCCGTCCGGAACCGCGCCCGCACCGTCGTCGCTCCGGGTGCTCGCCCGCCAGCTCGTCGCGACGTTCCCCGAGGCCGTGCGCAAGCTCGACCCGCGGCACGTCTGGCGCAGCCCCGTCGTCTTCGTCGTGTGGGTCGGCTCGCTCCTCACGACCGTCGTCGCGGTCATCGACCCGACGTGGTTCGCGTGGAGCATCACGCTCTGGCTCTGGGCCACCGTCCTCTTCGCCAACATGGCCGAGGCCGTCGCCGAGGGGCGCGGCAAGGCCCAGGCCGCCACGCTGCGCGCGACGCGGACGACGACGACGGCGCAGCGCCGACGCGCCGACCGCTCGCTCGAGACCGTCGCCGCCTCGGAGCTGACGATCGGCGACGTCGTCGTCGTGCGCCCCGGCGAGGTCATCCCCGGCGACGGCGACGTCATCGAGGGCATGGCCACCGTCGACGAGTCCGCCATCACCGGCGAGTCGGCCCCCGTCATCCGCGAGTCCGGTGGTGACCGCTCGGCCGTCACCGGCGGCACGACGGTGCTGTCCGACGGCATCACGGTGCGCATCACGACGAAGCCCGGCGAGACGTTCATCGACCGGATGATCGCCCTCGTCGAGGGCGCGGCCCGGCAGAAGACGCCGAACGAGATCGCGCTGACGATCCTGCTGACGACCCTGACGATCATCTTCGTCCTCGCCGTCATGGCCATCCAGCCGCTCGCGGTCTACTCCGGCCAGGAGCAGTCGGTCGTCGTCCTCGTGGCGCTCCTCGTCTGCCTCATCCCGACGACCATCGGTGCCCTGCTCTCGGCCATCGGCATCGCCGGCATGGACCGGCTCGTCCAGCACAATGTCCTCGCCATGTCGGGCCGGGCCGTCGAGGCGGCGGGTGACGTGTCGACGCTGCTGCTCGACAAGACCGGCACCATCACCTTCGGCAACCGCCGGGCGACCGAGCTGCTCGCGGCCCCCGGCCTCGGCGACTCCGAGGTCACCGAGGCGGCATACCTCTCGTCGCTGGCCGACGAGACGCCCGAGGGCCGCTCGATCGTCGAGCTCGCCGCCGCCGACCTCTCCGACGAGACGCGGAGCCGCTTCGACGACGTGCGTCGCCAGGGCGCCACCTTCGTGGAGTTCACGGCGCAGACCCGCATGTCCGGGGTCGACCTGCCCGACGGCACGGCCGTGCGCAAGGGCGCGTCCGACGCCGTCTGCCGCTGGGTCTCCGACCACGGCGGTGACGTGCCGCAGGGAGTCCTGACCGAAGTCAACGGCATCGCGAGCGCCGGCGGCACACCCCTCGTCGTCGCGTCCGCGCCGGCCGGCGGGCAGCCGCGCGTGCTCGGGGTCGAGCACCTCAAGGACGTCGTCAAGCCGGGGATGAAGGAGCGCTTCGCGCAGCTGCGGGCCATGGGCATCCGCACCGTCATGATCACGGGCGACAACCCGCTCACGGCGAAGTCCATCGCGCAGGAGGCCGGCGTCGACGACTTCCTCGCCGAGGCGACGCCCGAGGACAAGATGGCGCTCATCAAGAAGGAGCAGGAGGGCGGCCGGCTCGTCGCCATGACGGGCGACGGCACGAACGACGCCCCTGCCCTCGCGCAGTCCGACGTCGGCGTCGCGATGAACACCGGCACGTCGGCGGCCAAGGAGGCCGCCAACATGGTCGACCTCGACTCGGACCCGACGAAGCTCATCGACATCGTGTCGATCGGCAAGCAGCTGCTCATCACGCGGGGCGCGCTGACGACCTTCTCGATCGCCAACGACATCGCGAAGTACTTCGCCATCATCCCGGCGATGTTCGTCGTGCTCTTCCCCGGCCTCGACGCGCTCAACGTCATGGGGCTCTCGACACCGCAGTCCGCGATGCTGTCGGCCGTCATCTTCAACGCGCTCATCATCGTGGCGCTGATCCCCCTGTCGCTGAGGGGTGTTCGCTACCGGCCCGCCGGCAGCACCGCCCTGCTGCGACGCAACATCCTCGTCTACGGCGTCGGCGGCGTCATCGCCCCGTTCATCGGCATCAAGCTCATCGACCTCGTCGTCAGCCACCTCCCGCTGTGAACCCCGTGAACGCCACGACCCCCGTGAACCCCGTGACCCCCGTGACCCCGGAATCGATGTGACCTCCGTGAACAACCTCCTGCGCCAGTCCCTCGCCGGCCTCCGCGCGATGCTCGTGCTCACCGTCCTGCTCGGCGTGCTCTACCCGGCGGCCGTGTGGGCCGTCGGCCAGGTCGCGGCCCGCGACCAGGCGGCCGGCTCCCTCGTCAGCGTCGACGGCGCGGTCGTCGGCTCGAGCCTCCTCGGCCAGGGCTGGACGGGGGCCGAGTGGTTCCACTCGCGCCCGTCCGCGAGCGACTACGCCGGCGACACCAGCGGCGGCACCAACCTCGGGCCGGGTCCCGACCTGCAGTCGGAGGTGCAGACGCGCGCCGAGGCCGCCGGCCTGCCGGTCGGCTCCGCGCCCGCCGACGCGCTGACCGCCTCGGGCAGCGGCCTCGACCCGAACATCACCCCGGCGTACGCCGCCGCCCAGGTCGAGCGGGTCGCCGCGGCCCGCGGGGTGGATGCCGCCCGCATCCGGCAGCTCGTCTCCGACCACACCCAGGAGCGGATGCTCGGCTTCCTCGGTCAGCCCCGCGTCGACGTGCTCGGGCTCAACCTCGCCCTCGCGCGCCTCGCGGCGCCGAGCGCGGGGTGACCTGAGAGGATCGGTCCATGGCTCGGGGCTCGCTGCGGATCTACCTCGGAGCGGCGCCCGGCGTCGGCAAGACCGTCGCCATGCTCGACGAGGCCCACCGCCGGCTCTCGCGCGGCACCGACGTCGTCGTCGGCTACGTCGAGACGCACGGACGGGCGCACACCGCCGTCATGCTCGAGGGCCTCGAGGTGCTCCCCCGCCGCGAGGTCGAGCACCGGGGCAGCCGGCTCACGGAGCTCGACGTCGCCGGTGTCCTCGCCCGCCGGCCGGAGGTCGTGCTCGTCGACGAGCTCGCCCACACCAACGTGACGCCGGACGACGCCGACACCGACGCCGGGCACGAGAAGCGGTGGCAGGACGTCGAGGAGCTGCTCGACGCCGGCATCGACGTCATCTCGACGGTCAACATCCAGCACCTCGAGTCGCTCAACGACGTCGTCGAGTCGATCACCGGCATCCGCCAGCAGGAGACGGTGCCCGACGAGGTGGTGCGCCGGGCCGAGCAGGTGCAGCTCGTCGACATGTCGCCCGAGGCGCTGCGCCGCCGGATGGCGCACGGCAACATCTACGGCCCCGACAAGGTCGACGCGGCGCTCGCCAACTACTTCCGCACCGGCAACCTGTCGGCACTGCGCGAGATCGCCCTGCTCTGGCTGGCCGATCGCGTCGACGAGGCCCTCGAGCGCTACCGCGCCGACCAGGGCATCTCGGAGCAGTGGCCGGCCCGCGAGCGCGTCGTCGTCGCCCTGACGGGCGGGCAGGGCAGCGAGACCCTGCTGCGGCGCGGTGCGCGGATCGCGTCCCGGGCGTCGGGCGGCGACCTCATCGCCTGCCACGTCCGCTCGGCCGAGGGGCTCGCCACGACCGACCCGGCCGTGCTCGCCCGGCTGCGCCGGCTGGCGGCCGACCTCGGCGCCGAGTTCCACGACGTGTCGGGTCACGACGTCGCGGACGCCATCCTCGACCACGCCCGGGGCGTCAACGCGACCCAGGTCGTCGTCGGGGTGAGCCGTCGCAGCCGCTGGCAGCAGATCCTGCGCCCGAGCATCGCCTCCGAGGTGGCCGACGGCTCCGGCGACATCGACGTCCACCTCGTGTCGCACGAGGGATCGCGCGTCGGCCACCGCCGACGCCGCACCGGCGGCCTCCCGGTGCGCCGCGTCGTCGGGGGCCTGCTCCTCGCGGTGGTCTCGCTCGCGGCCCTGACGGGGCTGCTCGTCGCGACCCGGGAGGGCCACACGCTCTCGCTCGACCTGCTCCTCTACCTCGCGCTGACGGTCGCGTGCGCCCTCGTCGGAGGCATCTGGCCGGCCCTCTTCTGCGCGGTCGTGGGCTCGCTCGTCGTCAACTGGTTCTTCACCGAGCCGCGCGGCACCCTGACCATCAGCGACCCGCCGAACGCCCTGGCCCTCGCCGTCTTCGTCCTCGTCGCGATGGCGGTCTCCTCGGTCGTCAACGTCGCGGCCCGCCGCACCGAACAGGCGGTGTCGGCCGAGCGCGAGTCGGCGGCCCTCGCGGCGATGAGCCGCGACCTGCTCGCCGAGCCGCGCCCGCTGCCCGCCCTGCTCGACCGGGCGCGCGACGACCTCGGGATGCTCCGGGCGGTGCTCGGTGAGGTTCGCCCGGACGGCCCGGCGACGGTCGTCGCCTCGACCGACCCGGCGCTGCCGGCGGGCTCTCCCCTGCCGGTCGGCACGGCGTGGGCCGTCGACGTCACCGTCGACGACGGTGTGCACCTCCTCCTCGACGGCCCGCCCGTCGCCGCCGAGGACCAGCGCGTCGTCAACGCCTACGCCGCGCACGCGGCCATCCTGCACGCGCGCGAGCAGCTCGTCCGGGCCGCGCGCGACGCCGCCGGCCTCGCTCGCGACAACGCGGCGCGCACGACGCTGCTCGCGGCCGTGTCGCACGACCTGCGCACGCCCCTCTCGAGCATCAAGGCCGGCGTCTCGACGCTGCGTCAGGCCGGTCTCGACCTCTCCGCCGAGGACGAGGCCGAGCTGCTCGAGTCGGTGGAGGAGAGCGCCGACCGCCTGGATGCCCTCATCGGCAACCTGCTCGACCTCTCGCGGCTCGAGACCGGTGCCCTGCGCGCCCACCACCACAGCGTCGACCTGCTCGACGCCGTCGTCTCCACGGTGCGCACCACCTCCGAGCCGGGCCGCGTCGAGGTCGACCTCGAGGCCGACCTCCCTCTCGTGCAGGCCGACCTCGGCCTGCTCGACCGGGTGCTGGCCAACCTCGTCGAGAACGCACTGCGGCACAGCGGCGCCGCCGAGGTGCGGCTCACGGCCGGGCGCATCGGCTCGCGCGTCGAGCTGCGGGTCGTCGACCGGGGGCCCGGTGTCGAGGACGCCGACAAGGAGCGGATCTTCGCGGCGTTCCAGCGGGTCGGCGACAGCCCCCAGGGCGACGGGCTCGGCCTCGGGCTCGCCGTCGCACGCGGCCTCACCACCGTCATGGGCGGCACGCTCGTGCCCGAGGACACCCCGGGAGGCGGCCTGACGATGGTCGTCTCGCTCCCGCTCGCCCTCGCCGACCCCGGCACGACCACCGACACCGAGGAGGACGCGTGAGCCGAGTGCTCGTCGTCGACGACGACCCCCGCCTGCAGCGCACGCTGACCATCGCCCTGCGCGCGCACGGCAACGAGGTCGTCACCGCTGCGGACGGCCGCACGGCCGTCCAGTCGGTGAGCGAGGACCTGCCGGACGTCGTCATCCTCGACCTCGGCCTGCCCGACCTCGACGGCACCGAGGTGCTGCGCCGCATCCGGGCCACGTCGGTCGTGCCCGTCATCGTGCTCTCGGCGCGGCACGAGTCCGACGACAAGATCGAGGCGCTCGACCTCGGCGCCGACGACTACGTCACCAAGCCCTTCGGGGTCGAGGAGCTGCTGGCCCGCGTGCGCGCGGCCGTGCGGCGTGGCGGCGACGTGGGGCGCCACCTCGAGCCGGTCACGACCGACCACTTCCGGCTCGACTTCGCCGAGCGCCGAGCGACGGTCGAGGGCGCGGAGGTGCGGCTCACCCCGACCGAGTGGCGGGTCCTCGAGACGCTGTGCCGCGAGCCCGGCCACCTCGTGCTGCAGCAGGACCTGCTCCGCGCCGTCTGGGGCCCGTCGTACGGCCGCGAGTCGAACTACCTGCGCGTCTACGCCAACCAGCTGCGCCGCAAGCTCGAGCCGGACCCCGCCGCGCCGCGGCACCTCGTCACCGAGCCCGGGCTCGGCTACCGCTTCAACCCCTGACCCCCACCGTCGAGAGGCCATCTTCTGCGGGCCTGCCCCCGTCGAGGGGCCAAACCTTGCGAGTCCGACCAGAACGAAAGGTCACAGTTCGCGACCTCCAGGACGTCGAGTGGCCGACCCTTGGCCCGGGCGCGTGCACACTCTGGCCTCTCGACGGGTGGGACCCGCGAACATCGGCCTTTCGACGGTTGCGGGGGGTCGGGTCAGTCGCGCTCGCGGTAGCCGCGGGCGCCGCGGTCGGTGAGGCTCCAGGCGTCCTCGGACTCCTCGTCGTCCTCCTCGACCGTCCGGGTCATGTCGCCGGGGGTCCAGCGGGCGGTCGGTGCGGGCCGCTCCTCGTCGTCGTGCTGGCGCTGCTCGCCCCGCTCCGCCACGAGGGATGCCGTGCGCTGCGCCGGCGCCGCGCCGTCGTCCCCGGACCCGTCGCGGTCGTCCAGGTCGGCGGGCGCGAACGCGGCGTCCGCCGGCTCGATGTCGACGGGCGGGGGCGCATACGGCTGCGCGGGCTCGACGACGTCGTCGAGGTCGACGGGCTCGTTGGGGTGCGGCACGTCGTCGCCGCGCAGGAGCGCGAGCGTCTGCTCGAGGTCGTCGGGGCGCACGAGCACGTCGCGCGCCTTGGAGCCCTCGCTCGGGCCGACGATGCCGCGCGACTCGAGCAGGTCCATGAGCCGGCCGGCCTTGGCGAAGCCGACACGCAGCTTGCGCTGGAGCATCGAGGTCGAGCCGAACTGCGTCGTCACGACGAGCTCGGTGGCCTGGAGCAGCACGTCGAGGTCGTCGCCGATGTCGTCGTCGATCTGCTTCTTCGGGGCCGCGACGGTGACGTCCTCGACGTAGTTCGGCTTCAGCTGGTCGGTGACGAACTTGACGACCTCGTGGATCTCCGACTCGTTGACCCAAGCGCCCTGCACGCGCATCGGCTTGCTCGCGCCCATCGGCAGGAAGAGCGCGTCGCCCTGGCCGATGAGCTTCTCGGCACCCGGCTGGTCGAGGACGACCCGGCTGTCGGCGAGCGACGAGGTGGCGAACGCCATGCGCGAGGGCACGTTGGCCTTGATGAGGCCGGTGACGACGTCGACCGACGGGCGCTGGGTCGCGAGCACGAGGTGGATGCCGGCCGCACGGGCCAGCTGGGTGATGCGCACGACCGACTCCTCGACGTCGCGCGGGGCGACCATCATGAGGTCGGCGAGCTCGTCGACGACGACGAGCAGGTAGGGGTAGGTCGTCAGCTGCCGCTGCGAGCCGGGCAGCGGCTTGACCTTGCCGGCCCGCACGGCCTTGTTGAAGTCGTCGACGTGCTTGAAGCCGAACGCCGCGAGGTCGTCGTAGCGCTGGTCCATCTCCTTGACGACCCAGGCGAGCGCCTCGGCGGCCTTCTTGGGGTTCGTGATGATCGGCGTGATGAGGTGCGGGATGCCTTCGTAGGCCGTCAGCTCGACGCGCTTGGGGTCGACGAGGATCATCCGCACCTCCTCCGGCGTCGAGCGCATGAGGATCGAGGTGATCATCGAGTTGACGAAGCTCGACTTGCCGGAGCCGGTGGCGCCCGCGACGAGCAGGTGGGGCATCTTCGCGAGGTTGGCGATGACGTAGGCGCCCTCGACGTCCTTGCCGACACCCATGACCATGGGGTGCTCGTTGCTGCGGGCCGTGTGGCTGCGCAGCACGTCGCCGAGCGCGACGTTCTCGCGGTCGAGGTTCGGGATCTCGATGCCGATGGCCGACTTGCCCGGGATGGGGCTGAGGATGCGGACGTCGGCCGAGGCCACGGCGTAGGCGATGTTCTTCGACAGGGCGGTGACGCGCTCGACCTTGGTGCCCGAGCCGAGCTCGACCTCGTAGCGCGTGACCGTCGGGCCGCGGGTGAAGCCGGTGACGGCAGCGTCGATGTCGAACTGGTCGAAGACGCCGGTGAGCGACTCGACGACGCGGTCGTTCGTCTCGCTGCGCGTCTTGTGCGGGGCGCCGGGCGTCAGCATGGCCGCGTCGGGAAGGCGGTAGGTGATGTCGCCGCCGAGGCTGAGCTGCTCGACCCGGGCCGGCAGCTCCGACATGGGCGGCGGGATGAGCTCGGCCTTGGGGCCGACCTTGCCGGTGTCGGGGGCGCCGAGGGTCTTCGGGTCGGTGGCGTCGATGACGCGCTCGACGGGCTTGTCGCCGCCCTTCTGGCCGCCCGGTCGGGGCGCGAGCACCCCGGCGGCCGTGGCCCGCTTCTCGCCCGGTCGCGGCTTGGCGGAGTCCTCGCTCGCCTTCTGCGCGGCCTGGCGGAACGCCTCGTCGCCGTCGCGCTCGGCGAGGTCGACGGGCTTGCGACGGGCCCGCTTCACGGCGGCTGCGGGGGCGTCGAGCTCGTCGGCCCCGTCGTCGCCCTCGCGGTGGATGACGAGGGCCCGCAGCTGGCGCATCCGCTCGGGGATCATGTTGACGGGCGTCGCCGTGATGACGAGCAACCCGAAGAGGCCGAGCAGCACGAGCAGGGCGAGCGCGCCGTAGGTCGACACGGCTGCCGCCAGCGGGCTCGAGGCGAGGAAGCCGAGGATGCCGCCCGCGGCGCGCATCCCGTCGGCGCCGTCGGGCGGGTTCGGGATGCCGTCGGCGAGGTGCGCCAGCCCGCAGGCGGCGAACGTCAGGGCGATGGTGCCGACGACGACGCGGTTCGTGGCCGCCTCGTCCTGGGGGGCGCGCAGCATGCGCAGGCCGAGGGCGAGCAGCACGAGCGGCACGGCGTACGCGACGCGGCCGAAGGTCCCGGCGAAGACGGCGTGCACGACCTGGCCGAAGGTGCCCGAGACACCCCACCACTCGCGGGCGGCGACGACGACCGCGAGCGCGAGCAGGGCGAAGCCCAGTCCGTCGCGGCGGTGCTCGGGCTCGAGCTCGGCCGCGCTGTGGCCGACCCGGCGCACCGCGCCGCCGGCGAGGTGCGAGACACCCATCCACGTGTTGCGCACGGCGCCGAGCGGGAAGGGGAGCCCGCCCCCGCGCGTCTTCGCCGTCTTCGGTGCCGGCTTGCGGGCCGCCGGCTTGCGCTGCGCCGGCCGCGTCGAGCGCGCTGCCGGAGGGCGGGACGAGGCGCCGCTCGAGGAACCCTTGGCGCGCGAGGTGGCTGCGCTGCTGGGTCGTTGGGTGCCGGACGGACGTGTCGCCATGCTGGCACCGTACGTGAACGCCCCTTCGAACTCACGCGTCACACGCGCAACAGCACCCGATTCCGTATGCCGTCCGCATCCCCGGCGGCCTCGGCCGGCTCCGGCGCGGGGCCCTCGACGCACGGGGCGTCTCAGATCGCGACACGGCAGGACCGAACGGTGGACAGCCCGCGAGCCGGGGCCCTAACCTCGACGGCAGGTCATGAGTGCCAGCGACAAGCCCCGGCTCGCTGGCCAGCAACCCTCCTCCGCGGTGGGGTGCTCCGGGTGACGACCAGGCCGTCCTCTGCGCGTTCGTGACGCAGAGGCCGGCAAGCGCGGACCTGCAACCGGTGGGTCCCTGGACCCAGGAGCAGTGTCATGTCGGTTCTCCCCTCCTCGCTCTGTGGCGGCGCCACCGCCCCGGTCGTGCGCACGCGCACGCTGCACGTCGTGCCGGAGGCGCACAGCCTGCCGGCCGTCGTCGGCTCGGACCTGCGCGTTCCGACGCTGCACGGCGAGGTCGCCTACGCGAACCTCGACCACGCCGCGTCGACCCCGGCGCTCGAGACGGTGCGGGAGGCCGTCGACCGGGCCCTGCGGACCTACTCGTCCGTGCACCGCGGCGCCGGTTTCGCCTCGCGGGTCACGAGCGCGTGGTTCGAGCAGGCGCGCGCCGAGGTCGCCGCCTTCGTCGGCGCCCGCGCGGACGACACCGTGATCTTCACCCGGTCGACGACCGACTCGTGGGCGCTGCTGTCCAAGGCGCTCCCCAGCCGCACGACCGTCTTCGTCTTCGGCACCGAGCACCACTCGACGCTGCTCCCGTGGGGGCGCTTCCGCACGGTGCGCCTGCCCGTTCCCCAGACGGTCGAGGACGCCCGGCAGCTGCTCGAGGAGGCGCTCGTCGACCACCCGTCGCGGCACCGCCTCGTCGTGCTCACCGCGGCCTCGAACGTCACCGGCGAGGTGTGGCCGATCGAGCGCTTCTCCGCCCTGGCGCACGAGCACGGTGCGCGCGTGGCCGTGGACGCCGCCCAGCTGTCGGCCCACCGGACCATCGACCTCGACGCCTGGGACGCCGACTACGTGGCCTTCTCGGGCCACAAGACGTACGCGCCCTACGGCGCCGGCGTGCTGGCCGGGCGCTCGGACTGGCTCGACGCGGGCAACCCCTACCTGCTCGGCGGCGGCGCGACCCGGTCGGTCACCGAGGACGGCACGACGTGGGCCACCGGCCCGGCACGGCACGAGGGCGGGAGCCCGAACGTCATCGGCGCGGTCGCGCTCGCGGCGGCCTGCGCGACGATCACGCGCCACCGCGAGGCGATCGAGGCGCACGAGGAGCAGCTGCTCGGGAGCCTGCGGGCCGGTCTCGAGGAGGTTCCCGGGGTCGAGCTGCTCTCGATCTTCGGCGACGAGCACGACCGCGTCGGCGTCGTCGCCTTCACCGTCGACGGCTGGGACTCCTCGCTCGTCTCGCAGGTGCTCTCGGTCGAGCACGGCATCGGGGTGCGCGACGGGAAGTTCTGCGCGCACCTGCTCGTCGACGAGCTGCTCGACGACCCGTGGGGCGAGCGCTCCACGACGGCCGTGCGGGCCAGCATCGGTCTCGGCAGCACGCTCGAGGGCGTCGAGCGTCTCGTCGCGGCCGTCTCCCGCCTCGTCGAGGAGGGGACCGACGCCACGTGGACCCGCACCGACGCAGGGTGGAGCATCGAGGGCGCCGACCCCCGCGACGTCGAGGTCCAGCGCCCCTGGTGACCCGGCCCGGTTGGGCTGACCCAGCGGGGTGGAGCCACGCAGCCCCTCTGCGTTGCGTCGCCACCCGACGCGCACCGACCAACCACTGGCTCGACAGCCTGCACCGGGCACCCTCCCCGCGCCTCTGCGTTGCGTCGCCACCCGACGCGCCCAGACCAGCCACCGCCTGACTGCCTCACCGCGGGCACCCACCCCCGAGTCCTCTGCATGGCGTCCCCACATGGCGTCCCCACATGGCGTCCCCACGCGACCCAGCCACGGTCTCCGTCACGCGCCGCCGTAGCTGCTGTTGGGCGGCGTCCGATGCGGCCTGCTACCGACGCGTCACCACACGACGCAACGCGCAGAGAACGCCAGCAGACCCACCGGCACCCGCCACGCCCACGCCCACAGCCCGCCCCCACCCCGTGCGTCACCACACGACGCGACGCAGAGGAAGCCACCAGACCCACCGGGACCCCACCCCCGCCCCACCGGGGCCGCTGCCATCACCGGATGCCCGGGTGGCTGCGCGCTCAGCGCGGCAGGGCGTAGGCGGCCCAGACCGCGGCGTGGTCGGCGCGGTTCATCGCCACCTGGCCGGCGGAGACGACGGTGAGCCCCCGGCTCAGCACGTGGTCGAGCTGGACGAAGGGCGGCAGCCGGTTGCCTGCGAAGGGCCACGTGCGCACCCAGCCCTGGCCGTCGGCCCGTTGGGCGTCGACGAGGCCGTCGGCCAGCTCCCGGAAGGCCGGGTGCCCGAAGGAGGCGTTGAGGTCGCCGGCGACGACGATCGGCTCGGTGCCGCCCTGGCGCGACTTCCACGTCGTCAGCGCCGCGAGCCCGGCCCGCCACGCGTCGGTCTCGCCCGAGAGCGGAGCCGTCGGGTGGGCCACCTTGAGGCGCACCGGCCCCTTCGGCGTCGTCACGACCACCTCGGGCTGGAGGCTCGCCGTCGCCTCGACGCCCTGGTCGGCGCCGCGGCTGCTCACCGTGAGCGGGAACCGCGAGAGCACCATGGTCCCGGTCGAGGCATCGGCGCGCGCAACGCCCGTACGAGTCGTGAAGTAGGAGTCCGCCCCGAGGTCGTCGATGCGGCGGACGGCGTCCGGCGTCGCCTCGGTCAGGACGAGGACGTCGACGGCGTGGAAGCGCACCGCATCCATGAGCTGGGTGGAGTTGGCCTGTCCCACCCACAGGTTCGCGGCCATCACCGTGAGGTCGGTGTCGGCCTTCGGTGAGGAGCTGGCGAGGAAGGTGGGCACCGCCAGTCCCCCAGCCACCGCGAGCGCCACCACGACGGGCCCGAGCACGCGCCAGCGGCGCAGCAGCGCCGTCGCCACCGCGAGCAGCAGGAGTCCGACGACGACGAACGGGCCCGCCGTCTGAAGCACGACGACGGCATACGCCGTGGTGTCGAACCAGCGCAGCGCGCCGACCGCCACGAGGGCGAGCAGGACGACGAGGACGGCGACGTCGAGCCGTCGCCCACGGGCAGCGGTCACCTCAGGCCTGCAGGACGACCGGGATGATCATCGGACGGCGCCTGATCTTGCCGCCGACCCACGACCCGACGGCGCGGCGGATGACCTGCTGGAGCTGCTGGTCGTCGCGCACGCCCCCGGCGACCGCCTCCTCGATGGCCCGCTCGACCTTGGGGATCACCTGCTGGAAGATCTCCTCGTCCTCGACGAAGCCGCGCGCCGTGATCTCCGGGCCGCTCGCGATCTTGCCGGTGGCGGCGTCGAGCACGACGACGCACGTGATGAAGCCCTCGTCGCGCAGGATACGGCGGTCCTTGAGCAGCGCCTCGTCGGCGCCGCCCACGCTGCTGCCGTCGACGTAGACGTAGCCGCACTCGACGACGCCGACGACGGACGCCTGCCCGTCGACGAGGTCGACGACCACGCCGTCCTCGGCGAGCACCACGTTGCCCTCGGGCACCCCGGACTGGATCGCCAGCTGGGCGTTGGCATGCATGTGCCGCCACTCGCCGTGGACCGGCAGGACGTTCGCCGGCTTGACGATGTTGTAGCAGTAGAGCAGCTCGCCCGCGCTCGCGTGGCCGGAGACGTGCACCTTGGCGTTGCCCTTGTGCACGACGTCGGCGCCGAGGCGCATCAGGCCGTTGATGATCCGGTAGACCGCGTTCTCGTTGCCCGGGATCAGGCTGCTCGCGAGCAGCACGGTGTCACCGGGGCCGACGTCGATGCGGTGCTCACGGTTGGCCATCCGCGACAGGGCCGCCATCGGCTCACCCTGCGAGCCGGTGCAGATGAGCACCAGCTCGTCGTCGCGCAGGGTGTCGATCTTCTTGATGTCGATGAGGATGCCGTCGGGCACGCGGAGGTAGCCGAGCTCGGCCGCGATGCCCATGTTGCGTACCATGGAGCGCCCCACCATGGCGACCTTGCGGCCGGCCTTCTCCGCGGCGTCGAGCACCTGCTGCACGCGGTGCACGTGGCTGCTGAAGCACGCGACGATGATGCGCCGTTGGGCATGGCGGAACACCTTGTCGATGGCGGGCGCGATCTCGAGCTCCGGCGTCGTGAAGCCGGGCACGTCGGCGTTCGTGGAGTCGGTGAGGAAGAGGTCGACCCCCTCCTCGCCGAGCCGGGCGAAGGCACGCAGGTCGGTGAGCCGCCCGTCGAGCGGCAACTGGTCCATCTTGAAGTCGCCGGTGTGCAGCAGCGTGCCGGCCTCGGTGCGCACGAAGACGGCGAGCGCGTCCGGGATCGAGTGGTTGACGGCGACGAACTCGAGGTCGAAGACGCCGAGCTTCTCGCGCTGCCCCTCCCTGACGGCCATCGTGTACGGCCGGATCCGGTGCTCCTTGAGCTTGGCCTCGATGAGCGCCAGCGTCAGCGTCGAGCCGATGATCGGGATGTCGCCCTTGAGCCTCAGCAGGTAGGGCACCGCACCGATGTGGTCCTCGTGGCCGTGGGTCAGGACGATGGCCTCGATGTCGTCGAGGCGGCCGGCGATGTAGCTGAAGTCCGGGAGGATGAGGTCGACGCCCGGGTGGTGGTCCTCGGGGAAGAGCACGCCGCAGTCGATGACGAGCAGCCTGCCCTTCGTCTCGAGGACGGCCATGTTGCGACCGACCTCGCCGAGCCCGCCGAGTGCGACGACCCGCAAGCCGTTGTCGGGGAGGGCGGGGGGTGCGGTCAGCTCGGGGTGGGGGTGGCTCACAGGTGTCCTGTCGTCTCGGTGGTGCGGCCGGGTCGCCGAGGGCGCCGGCCGGAGGTCGTGGTGGTCAGGAGACCGCCTGGAGGGCGTCGCGCACGAGCGCGGTCTGCGCGTCGTCGGCGGCGACGAGCGGGAGGCGGACCGTGGGCGACTCGATGAGCCCCTGCACGGCGAGACCGGCCTTGGCCATGATCGCGCCCTGCGTGACGTTCATGACGGCGTCGACGAGCGGCGCGAGAGCGCGGTGGACGGCACGGGCGTCGTCCCACCGGCCCTCCAGCACGGCGTCGGCCAGCCGGCGGTAGGCCTGCGGAGCCACCTGGGAGGTGACGCCGACGAACCCCACGGCGCCGTTGGCGTAGTGCGGCAGGTTCATCGCGTCGTCGCCGGAGTACCAGTCGAGCCCGGTCAGCTGCATCATCTCGCTCGCGAACCACAGGTCACCGCGCGCGTCCTTGACCGCGGCGATCCGCGGGTGCTCGGCGATGCGCAGGTAGGTCTCGCGGGCGATGGCGATGCCCGAGCGCCCCGGGATGTCGTAGACCATGACGGGCAGGTCGCTCGCGTCGGCGACCGCCGTGAAGTGCGCGACGAGCCCGGCCTGCGGGGGCTTGTTGTAGTACGGGGTCACCGCGAGCACGGCGTCGGCGCCGGCCTTCTCGGCCAGGCGCACCGACTCGACGCTCTTCGCGGTGTCGTTGCTGCCGGCCCCCGCCACGACGACGCAGCGGTCGCCGACCGCGCCGACGACGGCGCGGAGCAGCTCGTCCTTCTCCTCGGCCGAGGTCGTCGGCGACTCGCCGGTCGTGCCCGAGACGACGAGGCCGTCGTGGCCCAAGTCGACGAGGTGCGCGGCCAGGCGCTGCGCCGCGTCCAGGTCGATCGAGCCGTCGGGCCGCATGGGCGTGACCATGGCCGAGAGAACACGTCCGAGCGCGGGTGCGGCTGCCATGCGCCCAAGGTTAGCGCCCGAGGGTGGGAGCGCTGCGGGGGCGCTCAGGCGCGTCGCTCCCACGTGACCCACGCGAAGCCGTCCCGCGCGTCGCGCGCCGTCTCGACCCACACCGACGGGTCGATCTCGGGGAACGTGACCGAGCCGGCCGGGGACAGGTCGACCTCCGTCACGAGGAGGCGGGCGGCATACCTCATCGCCTGGCGGTAGATCTCACCCCCGCCGACGACGAAGACCTGCTCGGCGCCTGACACGAGGTCGAGCGCCTCGGGGAGCGAGTGCGCGACCTCGACGCCGGGCGCCGACCAGTCCCGCCGGCGCGTCACGACGACGCTGCGGCGGCCGGGCAGCGCACCCATCGAGTCGAAGGTGCGCCGACCCATGACCATGGGGTGGCCCATCGTCGTGCGCTTGAAGAACCTGAGGTCCTCGGGCAGGTGCCACGGCATCCCCAGGCCGTCGCCGATGACCCCGTTGCGGCCGACCGCCGCGATCATCGTGACGTTCGGCAGCACGGCGGACGGCTCGCTCATGCGGCAAGGCTCCCAGACGCGCCGCTCAGACGGCGATGGGGGCCTTGATGCCCGGCTCCGCGACGTAGTCGACGAGCTCGAAGTCGTCGAGGTCGAACTCGTCGATGCTCCGCTTGCCGGGCGTGATCCGCATCGTCGGGAGCGGGTGCGGCGTCCGGGTCAGCTGCAGGCGGGCCTGGTCGAGGTGGTTGAGGTAGAGGTGCGCGTCGCCGAGGGTGTGCACGAACTCGCCCGGCCCGAGGTCGGTCAGCTGGGCCACCATCTGGGTGAGCAGGGCGTAGCTCGCGATGTTGAACGGCACGCCGAGGAAGATGTCGGCGCTGCGCTGGTAGAGCTGGCAGGAGAGGCGGCGCCGGCCGTCGGGTCCGGGCGGCGAGACGTAGAACTGGAACATGGTGTGGCACGGCGGCAGCGCCATGTCGTCGACGTCCGCGACGTTCCAGGCCGACACGACGAGGCGACGGCTGTCCGGGTTGGTGCGGATCGCCTCGACGACCTTCGCGATCTGGTCCACCCGCCGGCCGTCGGGCGTAGGCCACGAGCGCCACTGGTAGCCGTAGATCGGACCGAGGTCGCCCGTCACGGGGTCGGCCCACTCGTCCCAGATGCTGATGCCACGCTCCTGCAGCCAGCGCACGTTGGTGTCGCCGCGCAGGAACCACAGCAGCTCGCCGATGATCGAGCGCAGGTGCAGCTTCTTCGTCGTCAGGGCCGGGAAGCCGTCGGCGAGGTCGAAGCGCATCTGGTGCCCGAAGACGCTGAGGGTGCCCGTGCCGGTCCGGTCGGACTTCTCCTGGCCGTGGGTCAGGACGTGGTCGAGGAGGTCGAGGTACTGCCGCACGTCCGGAAGCCTAACCCGGCGCCGTCTCAGGCGTCGTAGTCGAGGCTCACCTCGTCGGTGACGGGGTGGCTCTGGCAGGCGAGCACGATGCCGGCCGCCACCTCCTCGGGCTCGAGGGCGTAGTTGCGGTCCATCCGCACCTCGCCCGACACGAGGCGGGCGCGGCACGTGCCGCAGACGCCGCCCGTGCACGAGTAGGGAGCGTCGGGCCGGGCCCGCAGCGTCGCGTCGAGGACGGTCTCCTCGCGGCTCGGCATCGGGATCACCGTCGTGCGGCCGTCGAGGTTGACGGTGACCGTCGCCTCCGGCGGCGCACCGGTGTCGACGACGACCGGCCGCTTCGGCGCCGTGCCGTCGTCGACGTGGAAGATCTCGTGGTGGACGTGGCGGGCGTCGACGCCGCGCTCGGTGAGCAGCTCCTCGGCCCCGGTGACGAGGCCGAACGGGCCGCAGAGGTACCACTCGTCGACCGAGGCGACGGGCAGCAGGCTCGCGAAGATCGCCTCGAGCCGTTCCCGGTCGAGCCGGCCGTGGAAGAGCTCGACGTCCTGGGCCTCGCGCGAGAGCACGTTGACGAGGTGGAAGCGGCCGGGGAAGCGGTTCTTGAGGTCCTCGAGCTCCTCGAGGAACATCACCGAGCTGGTGCGCCGGTTGCCGAAGAGCAGCGTGGCGCGCGAGCCGGTCTCCTCCTCGAGCGCCGTCGTGAGGAGCGAGAGCACGGGCGTGATGCCCGAGCCCGCCGCGATCGCGACGTGGTGGCGGGTGCGGTCGGGCCGGGTCGGGCAGGTGAACGAGCCCTGCGGGGTCATCACCTCGACGACGTCCCCCGGGGCCACGACGTCGTTGAGCCACGTCGACATGCGGCCGTCGGGCACGCGGGCGGCGGCCACGCGCAGGCGGCGCCCGCCCCGCTCGGCCCGTCGTGACTGGCAGATCGAGTAGGACTGGCGGACGTCCTCGCCGCCGATGCTCGCGCGCAGCGTCAGGTGCTGCCCCGGCTCGAAGGCGAACTCCTCGACGAGCTCGTCGGGCACGGCGAAGGTCACGGCGACCGCGTCGTCGGTGAGGCGTTCGACCGCCGCGACGGTGAGCGGGTGGAAGCGGGCCCGGTGGCGTGCGGCAGCCGCGGGGGTCGAGACGTCGGTCATTCAGAGGGCCTTGAACTCGTCGAAGGGCTCGAGGCACGCGTCGCAGCGGCGCAGGGCCTTGCACGCGGTCGAGCCGAAGTGGGCGATCTCGGTGGTGTCGGTGGAGCCGCAGCGGGGGCACGCCACGAGCCGGCGGGTCAGCTGCAGGGCCACCGGGCCGTGCCTCTCCCCCGCCTGTGCGGGTCCGGGGGGTGCGATCCCGAAGCGCTGCAAGGCGGCCCGGCCGTCATCGGTCATCCAGTCGGTGGTCCACGGCGGCGACAGCTGGGTCACGACGTCGGCGGAGTACCCGAGCCGACCGGCCTCGAACGCGATCCGGGACGCGATCGCCTCCATCGCGGGGCACCCGCTGTAGGTCGGCGTGATCGTCACCGTGACGGCGTGGGCCTGCTCGTCGACCTCGACCGCGCGCAGGATGCCGAGGTCGGCGATGCTGATGACGGGGACCTCCGGGTCCGGTACACCTGAGATCGCCTCTGCCACAGCGGATCCCGCGGTCAAGACCGTCACCACGTCGCGCCGGGGTGCGAGCGCGCGATGTGCTGCATCTCGGCGAGGAGGTAGCCCATCGGCCGCGAGTGGATGCCCGACCGGCCGCCCCGCGCGTGCCACGTCGACGCCTCGGGCAGCTCGAGGGTCGCCTCGGCGACGACCGCCTCGATCCGGCGCCGCACGGCGTCGCGCAGGCTCGAGGGCAGCACCCCGACACCGGCGTCGGCCGCCGCCACGGCGGCGTCGTCGTCGAAGAGCTCGGCCAGGTAGGGCGTGACGCGCTCGAGCGCGACCTGCATGCGGCGGCGCGACTCCTCGGTGCCGTCGCCGAGGCGCACGACCCAGAGGGAGGCGTGGTCGAGGTGGTAGCGCACCTCCTTGAGCGCCTTGGCCGCGACGGCGGCCACGACCGGGTCGGCGGAGTCGGCGAGCCGCGCGTGCAGCTCGACCTGCCGGGCGGAGAACCACAGCAGGCGCGCCATCTCGTCGGCGAAGTCACCCCGCTCCTGCTCGACGAGGTGGACGTTGCGCCACTCGCGCTCGTCGCGCTGCATGGCGAAGTCGTCCTCGGAGCGGCCCGTGCCGTCGAGCGTCCCCACGTGCGGGTAGAGGGCGCGGGCCTGACCGAGCAGGTCGAGCGCGATGTTGCCGAGCGCCATGTCCTCCTCGATCTGGGGGGCGTTCGTCATCCACTCGGCGAGGCGCTGGGCGTAGACCATCGCGTCGTCGGCGATGCCGAGCAGGTATGCCGTGACGTCCGCAGTCTGGCCGGGAGAGAGGTCCCGGGGTCCCCGCGAAGCATCGGAGCGAAGCGGAGAGCTTCGTGGGGTGTCGTCGCGGGGTCCCCGCGAAGCATCGGAGCGAAGCGGAGAGCTTCGTGGGGTGTCGTCGCGGGGTCCCCGCGAAGCATCGGAGCGAAGCGGAGAGCTTCGTGGGGTGTCGTCTCGGGGTCCCCGCGAAGCATCGGAGCGAAGCGGAGAGCTTCGTGGGGTGCTCACAGGTACTCCACGTCGGCGGGGACGTCGTAGAAGGTCGGGTGCCGGTAGATCTTGTCGGCGGCGGGGTCGAAGAACGAGTCCTTCTCCGCCGGGCTGCTCGCCGTGATGTCGTCGGCGCGCACGACCCAGATCGACACGCCCTCCTGGCGGCGGGTGTAGACGTCCCGGGCGTTGCGGAGGGCCAGCTCCGGGTCGGGCGCGTGCAGCGAGCCCACATGGACGTGCGATAGCCCGCGCTTGCCCCGGACGAAGACCTCCCAGAGCGGCCAGCTCTTCTCGGCCGCAGCAGCGTTCGTGTCCGTCACGCGGCGCTCCCCTGCTGCTCGCCCGCCTGACGCTCCGCGCTGCGCGCGGCGTGCTTGCCGGCATACGCGTTCGCGGCCTCGCGCACCCAGGCGCCCTCGTCGTGCGCGCGACGGCGGTGGCTGATCCGCTCGGCGTTGCACGCGCCGTCGCCGCGGAGCACGCGCCAGAACTCGTCCCAGTCGATGGGGCCGAAGTCGTAGTGGCCGCGCTCCTCGTTCCAGCGCAGGTCGGGGTCGGGCAGCACGATGCCGAGCTTCTCGGCCTGCGGCACCATCATGTCGACGAACTTCTGGCGCAGGTCGTCGTTGCTGAAGCGCTTGATGCCCCAGGCCATCGACTGCTCCGTGTGGCCGCCCTTGGCCGCCTCGCCGGTGTCGGGCGGGCCGAACATCATCAGGGCCGGCCACCACCAGCGGTCGGCGGCGTCCTGGGCCATGGCCTGCTGCGCCTCCGTGCCGCGCATGAGGTTCCAGAGGATCTCGAAGCCCTGGCGCTGGTGGAAGCTCTCCTCCTTGCAGACACGGATCATGGCGCGCGCGTACGGCCCGTAGGAGCACCGGCAGAGGGGCACCTGGTTCATGATCGCCGCGCCGTCGACGAGCCACCCGATGGCGCCGCAGTCGGCCCACGTCAGCGTCGGGTAGTTGAAGATCGAGGAGTACTTCTGCTTGCCGTCGTGCAGGCGCTCGAGCAGCTCCTGCCGGTCGATGCCGAGCGTCTCGGCCGCGGAGTAGAGGTAGAGCCCGTGCCCCGCCTCGTCCTGCACCTTGGCGATGAGGATCGCCTTGCGGCGCAGCGACGGCGCGCGGGTGATCCAGTTGCCCTCGGGCTGCATGCCGATGATCTCGGAGTGCGCGTGCTGCGCGATCTGGCGGATCAGCGTCTCGCGGTACTTCTCCGGCATCGCGTCGCGCGGCTCGATGCGCTGGTCGGCGGCGAGCAGGGCGTCGAAGTCGCTCCCGACCCGGTCGCGCTGCTCCTCGTGGGCCGCCGCCGCGTCGTACGCGTCGGTCTCGGCCGCGTTCAGCGGTTCGCTCGGGTCGATGACGTCGTTGCCATACATACGTCCAGTATGCGAGATCGCGCGGTCAGCGCCAAAGCAGGGGCACCCCCGCGCGCCTGAGAGGATGCCGGGGTGTCCCCCGACGAGCAGCCGCACCCGCACGACCACACCCACGACCAGCACGACCACGCGCACGACCACGCGCACGAGCGCGGCCCGGTGGCCGACGCCTCGGTGCGGGTCGCGCGCGCCAGCGACGCCCCGGCCGTCGGCCTCGTCCAGGCCGTCGTCTTCCGGGAGGCGTATGCCGGCACGCTCGAGCCCGACGTGATCGCCACCTTCGAGCCCCGCGCGTTCGCGAACGCCTGGCGGGCCACCCTCGAGGGTGGCCAGGCACGCGACGGCGTGCTGCTCGTCGCGTGCGCCGGCGAGCAGGTCGTCGGCTTCGCGGCGGTCGGCGCCTCGGACGACGCGGACGCGGACACCGAGACGGCGGAGCTGCTCGTGCTCGGGGTGCACCCCGACGCGCGGCGCCAGGGGCACGGCTCTCGCCTGCTGCACGCCGTCGTCGACACCGCCCGGGCCCGTGGCCGCTCCGAGCTGGCCGCGTGGCTGCTCGCCGCCGACGACGCCACGCGCGCCTTCCTCATCGCGGCCGGCATGCTCGCCGACGGCGCGCACCGCGAGCGCGTGGTCTCCGCCGACGGAGCGACGGCCGCCGAGGTGCGCCTCTCCGCGGTGCTCGCCGAGCCGGAGGCGGACCCCGCGGGGAGCGCATGACCCCGACGACGGACCCCGTCGCCCGGCGGGCCGTCGTGCGCCAGAGCCTGTCGGTCGGGCTCGCCACCGGCGCCTACGGGATCAGCTTCGGGGCCCTGGCGGTCGCGGCGGGCCTCGACGTGTGGCAGGCCATGGCGCTCTCGCTGCTGATGTTCACCGGCGGCTCGCAGTTCGCGTTCGTCGGGATCGTCGCCAACGGGCTGTCGGCGGCCCCGGCCGCGATCGCCGCGTCGTCGATGCTCGGCATCCGCAACGGGCTCTACGCCCTCGAGCTGACCCAGCTGCTCGGCGTACGCGGCGCACGCCGGGTCGCGGCGGCGCACCTGACGATCGACGAGTCGACGGCGGTCGCGGTGTCGCAGCGCGACCCGGAGTCGTCGCGGCTGGGCTTCTGGCTGACCGGGCTCAGCGTCTTCGTCCTCTGGAACCTCACGACGCTCGCCGGCGCCCTGCTCGGCAACCTCATCGGCGACCCGCGCACCTACGGCCTCGACGCGGCCGCGTGCGCGGCGTTCACCGCCCTGCTCTGGCCGCGGCTGCGCCGCCGCGAGGCCGTGGCGATCGCGGCCGTCGGGGCCGTGGTCGCCGTCGCGCTCTCCCCCTCGGCGCCGCCCGGCATCCCGGTGGTCGCCGCCGCGGCGGCGGCCCTGCTCGCGTGGCGGACGCCACGGCGGGAGGCGGCGTCATGACGATGTGGACGGCGCTGCTGGTCGCGACGGCGATCGCCTTCGCCACCAAGCTGGCCGGCCACCTCGTGCCGGCCCACCTGCTCGAGTCGCCCCGGGTGCGCCGGGTCACCGGCGCCCTCCCCGTCGCGCTGCTCGCGGCCCTCGTGGCGACGCAGGCGTTCACCGCCCCCGGGGGCTCCCTCGTCCTCGACGCGCGCGCGGTCGCCGTCGGCGTCGCGGTCGTGGCCCTGCTGCTGCGCGCGCCGTTCCTCCTCGTCGTCGTGCTCGGCGCGGCGACGGCCGCCGTCCTGCGCGCCGTCGGCTGGGGCTGATCGCAGGGACGGCGGTCGTCGCGACGGCCTCAGTCGGTCACGGCTCCGCCGTACAGGCCCGTGACGCTCCCGAGCGGCGCGCTGTGCAGGTGGTCGACGATGTTCCGCGGGAGGTCACCCGGGTCCTTGGTGTAGGTGTACGCGGCGCTCTCGAACCCGACGTAGAGCCGCCCGCCGAGCACGGTCAGGCCCTGGTTCATCGACGGAGCCCGGAAACAGTAGGAGTTGCCGTCGGAGAGCGAGTCCTGGTTCCTCGGCATGACCCAAATGTTGCCGCGGTCCCCTCGCGTGTAGGACGTCGAGAAGATCACCCAGTCGGACGTGACGGTGACGCCCTGGGTCTTCTTGGGCGCATACACCTGCGTCGAGCCGACATAGGAGAGCGCGCCGGTCCCGCTGTCGGTCTGCACGTAACCGTTGAGGTGCTTGGCGCTGGACTCGTCGAAGTCGCCCGCCCACAGGTGGCCGTCACCGGTGCCCATGAACCCGACGACGTACGAGGAGGGCCGGTTGTAGTCGCGCGCGAAGACGTGGTCGCTGTTGGCTCCGGCGAGGGCCCCTCGCACCTTGTCCAGGCGGTAGCCGCGGATCTCGGACTCGCTCCCGACGTAGAGCCAGCCCCGGTGGACACCGATGCCGCCCACGTGACCGTTCGCCACGAGCATCCGGCCGAGTCCCGTGCCGGTGCGCGGGCCCGAGGCCACCACCCCGAAGATCGCGCTGGGGCCGTCGGGCTCCCGGTCGCCGTCGGCGTCGTGGTAGGCGGAGATGAGGATGACGTCCTCGCTCGTGCCGTTCCAGTTCGCCCACGCCGAGATGCCTTGTGGCACGTAGCGGTCGGCGTACAGCCCTGCCGGGATCTGCGGGCCCTCGTCGAACCGTCGGGTGGTCTGCGCGCCGACGTTCTGCCAGTCGTAGACCTTGCTCGCCGACGGGATCCCGTAGAACGGGGCCCGCGTGCCCTGCGTGGTGTAGCACAACGGGTCCGCGTCGTCGTCGGCGTGCGCCACCGAGGTGCCGCCCACCACGCTGCCCACCAGCATCCCTGCGACCCCGATGCCGGCCAGCAGGCGTCGTCGCATCCGTTCCATGGTTCTCCCCTGTCGTCCCGTCGCTGCACCGTTGCAGCGACCGGACTCACGCTAGCGCTGCCCTCCTCCCACGCGGGCCGAGCGCCTCAGGCGGAATGCGCGCAGCTCTCGCAGGTGCAGTCCCGGCAGGTGCACCCGTCGCACGTGCAGCCGTCCGGGCAGTTGTCGCAGGTGCAGGGTGCCTGGGGTTGGGCGCCCACCGGGTCCACCGGTGCAGCCTGTCCGCTCATGGTGGTCCTCCTCGTCGGGGTGGGAGCTCGTCGTCCCACGCCCACGACGTACCCCGCCCGGAGGCCGGCGACTCAGGCGTGGGCGTCGCAGACGGGCTGCAGGGGCCGGCCCGGGAGGTCCTCACGGTTGTGCAGCCGGCTCGTCGGCGTCCCGCACTCGTGGCAGGCCGCGAGGTCGACGGCCTCGTCGGTGAAGGCGATGCTCATCCGCTCGTCGAAGACGACGAGCCTGCCCTCCCAGAGGCCACGGTCACCGCGCTGCTCGCCGTAGCGCACGATGCCGCCGTCGAGCTGGTAGACCTCCTCGAAGCCGCGCGAGCGCATGAGGCTCGTCAGCACCTCGCACCGGATGCCGCCGGTGCAGTACGTGACGACCGGACGGCGCTTCAGCTCGTCCCACCGACCCGAGTCGAGCTCACGGACGAAGTCGCTCGTGTGCCGGACGTCCGGCACGACCGCTCCGCGGAAGCGCCCGATCTGCGCCTCGACCGCGTTGCGGCCGTCGAGGAGCACGACCTCGTCGCCCCGGGCGGCCACGAGGTCGTCGAGCTCCTGCGGGGAGAGGCGGGTCCCTCCGCCGACGACGCCGCCCTCGTCGACAACGACCTCGTCCGGCACGCCGAACGAGACGATCTCGTCGCGCACCTTGACGACGAGCCGCGGGAAGTCGAGGCTGCGCCCCTCGGCGTCGAGCGCGGTGCCGTCGCTCCACCTCACGTCGATGTCGCAGAACGCGGCGTGCTCCCGGGTCTTCCGGACGTAGGTCTTGAGCGCCGTCACGTCACCGCCGACGGTGGCGTTGATCCCGTGACGGGAGAGCAGGATCCGCCCGCGCAGGCCGAGGCTCTCGCAGAGGTCGCGCTGCCAGAGACGGATGGCGTCCGGGTCAGCGAGCGGACGGAACGCGTAGAAGAGGACGATCCTGGGGATGGCCATGACGGAACGGTCTCAGGCGATGCCGAGGTAGTGCTCGAGCCCCACCGTGACACCCGGGTGGTCGGCGACGGCACGCACCGCCGCGAGCACGCCCGGCATGAAGCTGCTGCGGTCGAACGAGTCGTGGCGCAGGGTGAGCATCTCCCCCGCGTTGCCGAGCAGCACCTCCTGGTGCGCCGTGAGGCCCCGGAGCCGCACCGAGTGCACGTTCACGCCGTCGACCCGGGCCCCCCGCGCGCCGTCGGGATCGTGGGTCGTCGCGTCGGGGACCGGCGCGCAGCCGGCCTCGCTGCGGGCGGCCCCGATCATGGCCGCCGTGCGCGCGGCGGTGCCCGACGGCGCGTCGACCTTGGCGGGGTGGTGCAGCTCGATGACCTCGACCGACTCGAAGAAGGGAGCGGCCTTGGCCGCGAACGACATCATCAGCAGCGCACCGATGGCGAAGTTCGGCGCGACGAGCACGCCGACCCCGCTGCCGCTGCGCGAGGGCGGGGCGTCGGCGAGCCTGCCCCGCAGCGCCTCGAGCCGCTCCGCGTCCCAGCCCGTCGTGCCGACGACGACGTGGACGCCCCGCTCCACGCAATGCGCGACGTTGCCCGGCGACGCGTCGGGCACCGTCAGCTCGATCGCGACGTCGGCGCCACCGAGGTCGCCGAGGTCGTCGCCGGAACCGTAGGCGCCGACGAGCGTCATCCCGTCGGCCTCCTCCACCGCGCGCACGGCCTCGGAGCCCATCCGGCCGCCGGCGCCGATGACGGCCACGAGAAGGGGGCGGGAGGTCTGGGTGCTCGTCTCGGTCACGCCGCCAGCCTATCGAGCCCCCCGGGTCGCGCCCGTGCGCGAGCCCACGACGCCACCCCTCCGCACGGACTGGTGCATCACACCCTCGCGCCGGAAGCGGCGGCCGGACGCAGACTGGAGGTGCAGAGGAAGTGGTTCGCATGTCTCCCCGTCCACGCAGCACCGTCGTCCCGGGCCGGATCCGTCGCCTGGCCCTCGTCCCACTCGCCGCCATCGGGCTCGTGCTCGCCCTCCTCGTGGCCCCCGTCGCACAGGCGGCCGTCCTCGTCGGCAACGACGTCTCGTGGCCGCAGTGCCCCGCCTCCTTCCCTCCCACCACGAGCCAGTTCCTCGTCGTGGGCCTCACCAACGGGCTCCCCTTCACCCGGAACCCTTGTGTGGCGACGCAGGTCGAGTGGGCGGCCGACCACGCCAAACCGACCCAGGCCTACACGATGGCCGGCTTCCCGACGAGCGCGCAGCTGACGGCATACGGCTCAGCGGGGCCGTGGTCGGCGACGACGCGGGGCGGGCGCCTCTCGAACGTCGGCTACGCCGAGGGGACGTATGCCGCGGCCACGATCCGCTCGGTCAGTGGGTGGTCACCCCGGATGGTCTGGATCGACGTCGAGCCCCGGCCCGCACAGCCCTGGCCCACCGGCACCGCGCTGAGACGCGCCGAGAACCGTGACGTCGTCGAGGGCCTGATGCGCGGGCTGCGCGACGCCGGCCGCTCCTACGGCCTCTACTCCTACAACTCGGGCTGGCAGGAGATCGTCGGTTCGTGGCGCCTGCCCGGCGTGCCGGTGTGGGCCGCCTCGGGGCGGCTCGACTACCCGGACGAGGCCCTCGACAAGTGCACCCAGCCGAGCTTCTCGGGTGGCCCGGTGCGGCTGTCGCAGTGGGTGAACGACGCGGGCACCCTCGACTACGACCGCACCTGCGAGCCGTACGCCTTCACGACCCTCCCCGTGCCGGCCGCGACGTTGTCGAACAGCACGGCCGACTTCGACGGCGACTGGCGCAACGACGTCGTCGCGCGCTGGGCCGCCACCGGGCAGCTCAAGCTCTACTCCGGCACCGGCACCGGCAGCCTCGCGCTCGGGCGCACGATCGGCACGGGCTGGGGCGGCATGTCGGCGCTCGAGACCCCCGGCGACCTGAACGGTGACGGCGCCGCCGACGTGCTCGCCCGCGAGGCCTCCACCGCCTACCTCTGGCTCTATCCCGGCAACGGCACGGGCGGCTGGCGACTCCCCCGCGTGCGCGTGGGCACCGCATGGAACGGCATGAGCGCCATCGTCGGCGTCGGTGACCTGAGCGGCGACGGACGACCCGACATCGTCGCGCGGCGGGCCTCGGACGGCACCCTGTTCCTCTACCCGGGCACGGGATCGTCCGGCTGGCAACCGCGTTCGAGCATCGGCACGGGCTGGAACCGCTACAGCGCGATCCTCGGCGCGGGCGACGTCGACGGCAACGGCACGGCCGACCTGCTCGCCCGCGAGAGTGCGACGGGCTACCTGTGGCTCGTGCCCGGCACGGGCACGGGCTCGCTCGGGACGCGCGTGCGCGTCGGCACGGGGTGGAACGGCATGACCGCCCTCGTCGCCGCCGGTGACCTCGACGGCAACCGGACGGCAGACCTGCTGGCCCGCGACGCGTCCGGCAGGCTCTGGCTCTACCCCCGCACCGAGACGGGCGGGTGGGCCCCCCGGGTGCTCGTCAGCACGGGCTGGAACATCGTGAACGCGCTCTTCTGAGGCCGCCCGGGACGGCGAGCGGCCCGCCACCCCAGCAGGGGTGACGGGCCGCTCGTGATCCGGACGGTGCCGAGCCGGTCAGGCCTCGGCCGGCGCCTCGGGGGCGTCGGCGGCGGAGTCGCCGCTCTCGCCCTCGGGCAGCACCGCGGCGAGGCTGAGCTTGCCGCGCGGGTCGATCTCCTTGAGCTCGACCTGGATCTTCTGCCCGATCTTGACGACGTCGTCGACGTTGTCGATGCGCTTGCCGCCGACGAGCTTGCGCACCTCGGAGATGTGCAGCAGGCCGTCCTTGCCGGGCAGCAGCGAGACGAACGCACCGAAGGTGGTCGTCTTGACGACCGTGCCGAGGAAGCGCTCGCCGACCTCGGGCATCGTCGGGTTCGCGATGGCGTTGACCGCCGCGCGAGCCGCCTCGGCCGAGGGGCCGTCGACCGCACCGATGAACACGGTGCCGTCGTCCTCGATCGAGATGTCGGCGCCCGTGTCGTCCTGGATCTGGTTGATCATCTTGCCCTTCGGGCCGATGACCTCACCGATCTTGTCGACGGGGACCTTCACCGTGATGATGCGCGGGGCGTACGGGCTCATCTCGTCGGGCACGTCGATGGCCTCGGCCATGACGTCGAGGATGTGCAGACGCGCGTCGCGGGCCTGGGTCAGCGCGCCGGCGAGGACCGAGGCGGGGATGCCGTCGAGCTTCGTGTCGAGCTGGATGGCCGTGACGAACTCCTTGGTGCCGGCGACCTTGAAGTCCATGTCGCCGAAGGCGTCCTCGGCACCGAGGATGTCGGTGAGCGCGGCGTACTGCGTCTCACCGTCGACGGTGTCGGACACGAGGCCCATCGCGATGCCGGCGACCGGGGCGCGCAGCGGCACACCGGCGTTGAGCAGCGACAGGGTCGAGGCACAGACCGAGCCCATCGACGTCGAGCCGTTGGAGCTGAGGGCCTCGGACACCTGGCGGATCGCGTAGGGGAACTCCTCGCGGGTCGGCAGGACCGGCATGAGCGCACGCTCGGCCAGGGCGCCGTGACCGATCTCGCGGCGCTTCGGCGAACCGACGCGGCCGGTCTCACCGGTGCTGTAGGGCGGGAAGTTGTAGTTGTGCATGTAGCGACGGCGCGTGACGGGCGACAGGGTGTCGACCATCTGCTCCATCTTCAGCATGTTGAGCGTCGTGACACCCATGATCTGGGTCTCGCCACGCTCGAAGATGGCCGAGCCGTGCACGCGCGGCAGCACCTCGACCTCGGCGCCCAGGGCGCGGATGTCGGCGAGGCCACGGCCGTCGATGCGCACCTTGTCGCGCAGGATGCGCTGACGGATGAGCTTCTTCTGCACGGAGCGGAAGGCGGCGGAGATCTCCTTGTCGCGCCCCTCGAACTGCCCGGCGAGCTGCGCCTTGACGGCGGCCTTGATCTCGTCGAGGCGGTCCTCGCGCTCCTGCTTGCCGGCGATCGTCAGCGCGGCGGTCGTGTCGGCGGCCGTGGCAGCCTCGACGGCGGCGTAGACGTCGTCCTCGTAGTCGAGGAAGACCGGGAAGTCCTGGACCGGCTTGGCGGCCTGGGCAGCGAGCTGGGCCTGGGCGTCGCAGAGCTGCTTGATGAACTTCTTCGAGGCCTCGAGGCCCTCGGCCACGACCTCCTCGGTCGGCGCCTGCTTGCCCTGGTTCTTGACGAGGTCCCACGTCGACTCGGTCGACTCGGCCTCGACCATCATGATGGCGACGTCGTCGCCCACCACACGACCGGCCACGACCATGTCGAAGACCGAGCGCTCGATGTCGGAGTAGTTCGGGAAGGCGACCCACTGGCCGTCGATGAGCGAGACGCGCACGCCACCGATGGGACCCGAGAAGGGCAGGCCGGAGATCTGCGTCGAGGCGCTGGCCGCGTTGATGGCGAGCACGTCGTACTGGTGGTCGGGGTTCAGCGAGAACACCGAGATGACGACCTGGACCTCGTTGCGCAGACCCTTCTTGAAGGTCGGGCGCAGCGGGCGGTCGATGAGGCGGCAGGTGAGGATGGCCTCGGTCGACGGGCGACCCTCACGACGGAAGAAGCTGCCCGGGATCTTGCCGATGGCGTACATGCGCTCTTCGACGTCGACGGTCAGCGGGAAGAAGTCGAACTGGTCCTTCGGCTGCTTGCCGGCGGACGTCGTCGACAGGAGCATCGTGTCGTCGTCGAGGTAGGCCGTGACGGCGCCGCCGGCCTGCTTGGCCAGGCGCCCGGTCTCGAAGCGGACGGTGCGGGTGCCGAAGCTGCCGTTGTCGATGACGGCTTCGGCGAAGGTGATGTCTGGACCCTCCATGTGGGCCCTCGCTTTCTTTTTCTCAAGTGCCCGCGCACATCGTCGTTGTGTGCGTGGTGTGCAACGGCGCGGCGGTCCGTCGCGGACCGGGCGCACCTACGACGAAAGGCGGTCACCGCAGGGAGCGGGACCGCCTTTCGTCACGTGTTCATCGACGCAGACCGAGTCGCTTGATCAGCGAGCGGTAGCGCTCGATGTCGGTCGCCTCGAGGTAGCGCAGCATGCGCTTGCGGCGGCCGACCAGCAGGAGGAGCCCACGACGGCTGTGGTGGTCGTGCTTGTGGGCCCGCGAGTGCTCGGTGAGGTCCTTGATGCGCTGGGTCAGCATCGCGATCTGGACCTCGGGGGAACCGGTGTCGCCCTCGACGGTGGCGTACTCAGTCATGATCTGCTTCTTCACGTCAGCGTCCAAAGGCATGGATGACCGACTCCTTCTTCTCTCGTTGCGCGGTGCTCCAGGGCATGTCCACCTGGGCGCTATCGGTCCGCGGCCGTTCGACGGCGTCTCCAAGGGTAACAGCGTGCACAGGCCCGCCCTAATCGGGGCAGTTCACCTGCGATGGCCTCCACTGGCGTGCGGCAGGCACCGGACGTTACCTGTGAGGCATCGGTGGGTACGGAGGCTCGTGCTCGGGGTCCACCACTCAAGGGAGAACACGACCACCATGATCGTTCTCGGCATCATCCTGCTGCTGATCGGGCTTCTCGTGAAGTCGCTCAGCATCCTCGTCACCATCGGCGCGATCCTGCTCGTCGTCGGCCTCGTGCTCTACGTGCTCGGCGCGACCGGTCGGGCCATCGGCGGTCGGAAGCACTGGTACTGACCGGTCGCGCCACCGTCGAACAACCGGACGCCCCCGCGGATTTCGCGGGGGCGTCCTTGCGTGTGCGTGTGCGTGAGCTCGGCCGAGGCCGCCGTCAGAAGTTGATCATGTGGCCGGCGATGCCGTGGACGGCCTCCTTGACCGCCTCGCCGAGCGTCGGGTGCGCGAAGACGGTGCGCGAGACCTCGTCGGCCGTGAGGTCCCAGGTCTGCGCGAGGTTGAGCACCGGCAGCAGCTCCGTGACGTCGGGGCCGATGAGCGCGGCGCCGAGGATCTCGTTGTGCTCGGCGTCGGCGATCACCTTGACGAAGCCGACCGGCTCGCCCAGGCCCATGGCCTTGCCGTTCGCCGAGAACGGGAACGTCGCCGTCTTGACGTCGTGGCCCGCCTCCCTGGCCTGGGCCTCCGACAGGCCCATCGAGCCGATCTGCGGCTGGCAGTAGGTCGCCCGCGGGATGAAGCGGAAGTCGATGGCCATCGTCTCGACGCCGGCGATCGTCTCGGCGGCCACGATGCCCATGGCCTCGGCGACGTGCGCGAGCATGAGCTTGGCGGTGACGTCGCCGATCGCGTAGACGTTCGGCACGTTGGTGCGGCCGAACTCGTCGATGGCGATGGCGCCGCGCTCGGTGAGCTCGACTCCGGTGGCCTCGAGCCCGAAGCCCTCGGTGCGCGGGGCGAAGCCGATGGCCGAGAGCAGCCGGTCGGCCTCGAGCACCTGCTGGTCGCCGCCGGCTGCCGGGCTGACCGTCACCCTGACGCCCGAGCCGGTGTCCTCGACCGACTCGACCTTGGTGCCGAGCATGACCTTCACGCCGAGCTTCTTGTAGTGCTTGAGCAGCTCCTTGGACACGTCGGCGTCCTCGGTCGGCACCATGCGGTCGAGGAACTCGACGATCGTCACGTCGACGCCGAAGTTCTTCATGACGTAGGCGAACTCGACGCCGATGGCGCCGGAGCCGGCGATGATGATCGAGCCGGGCAGCTCGGGGTCGAGGATCTGCTCCTCGTAGGTGACGACGTTCTTGCTCACCTCGACGCCGGGGATCATCCGCGTCACCGAGCCGGTCGCGAGGATGAGGTTGTCGAAGGTGATGGAGCGCTTCTCGCCGGAGTTGAGGGCGACGTCCATCGAGGAGGCGGAGGTCAGGGTGCCCCACCCGTCGATCTCCTCGATCTTGTTCTTCTTCATGAGGAAGTGGACGCCCTTGACGATGCCCTCGGAGACCTTGCGGCTCCGGGCGTGCGTCGGGCCGAAGCTCATCGTGGCATCGCCCTCGATGCCGTACTTCGCCTTCTCGTGGGTCAGCGTGTGGGAGAGCTCGGCGTTCTTCAGCAGCGCCTTGCTCGGGATGCAGCCGACGTTGAGGCACACCCCGCCCCAGTACTGCTTCTCGACCACGGCGACCTTCTTGCCGAGCTGCGACGCGCGGATCGCCGCGACGTAGCCTCCGGGTCCGGCACCGAGCACAACGACATCGAAATCAGCCATGCGGACAGCCTATCCGGGCCCTCGGGCCCACTGGGACCGCGCCCACGCCAGTGGTGGGACGGCACGCGCAACATCACGATCAGTGACGCAGTCGACAAAACGCCGGGGCGCAGCGGCCACATTCCCCCCGCGCGGGAGTAAGTTCCGCGACGCACGGCCCACCCACCCATCCGGCCCGACCAACGGAGGTCACTGCGTGAGCACCACCCCGCACCGTCACGAGGCGCCCCCGGCGAACAAGGGCCTGCTGGCTCTCGCGGGCGTGCTCCTCGCCATCCCCATCGTCGCGCTCATGCTCGTCGGCACGTATGCCATGGACGAGCCACGCCTGCTCGGGTTCCCCTTCTTCATCTGGTACCAGTTCCTCTGGGTCGTGCTCTGCTCGGCCCTGACCTACAGCGCCTACCGCATCGTGCTCAAGGCCCGCCCGCACGTCCCGATGACGTCTACCGGCGACGCCTTCGGCACTGACGACGACACCGACGGCAACGGCGGCACCGACGCCCGAGAGGCTGGCACCCCATGAGCACGATCGCACCGGCCCTCGCACCGGCCCTCTCCCCCGCCCTCGTGCCCGCTGCGGCGCCCGAGGGTGTCAACGGCGTCGCGCTCGCCGTCCTCATCTTCTTCTTCGTCGTCGTCGCAGTGGCGGGCTTCTGGGCCGCGCGCTGGCGCCGGCCGCAGAGCATGGAGAGCCTCGAGGAGTGGGGCCTCGGCGGCCGCTCCTTCGGCACGTGGATCACGTGGTTCCTGCTCGGCGGCGACCTCTACACGGCCTACACGTTCGTCGCCGTGCCGGCAGCGATGTTCGCGTTCGGCGCGGTCAACGGCTTCTTCGCCGTGCCGTACACGATCGTGCTCTACCCGATCATCTTCGTGTTCATGTCGCGGCTGTGGTCGGTCTCGCACCGCCACGGCTACGTGACGCCGGCCGACTTCGTGCAGGGCCGCTCCGGCTCGCGCGGGCTCTCGCTCGCGGTCGCCGTCACCGGCTTCCTCGCGACGATGCCCTACATCGCCCTCCAGCTCGTCGGCATCCAGGCGGTGCTCGAGGTCGTCGGCATCGGTGGCGGCGGCAACTGGGTCGCCAAGGACCTCCCGCTCTTCATCGCCTTCCTCGTGCTCGCGCTCTACACCTACACCTCGGGGCTGCGCGCACCGGCGATCATCGCGTTCGTCAAGGACATCCTCATCTACCTCGTCATCATCGTCGCGGTCATCTACCTGCCCTCGAAGGTCGGTGGCTGGAACCACATCTTCGACGCGGCCAAGGAGAAGATGGCGACGACGAACCCGGCGACGGGCAAGGCCAACGGCGTCTTCATCCCCGCGTCGGCGCAGTACTGGGCCTACGCCACCCTGGCCCTGGGCTCGGCCATGGCGCTGTTCATGTACCCGCACTCGATCACGGCCACGCTGTCGGCCAAGAGCCGCAACACGATCCGCAAGAACGCCTCGATCCTGCCCGCGTACTCGTTCCTGCTCGGGCTGCTCGCGCTCCTCGGCTGGGTCGCGATCGCCGCCGGCACCAAGCCGATCGGCCTCGACGGCAAGCCGAACGCGCAGCTCGTCGTGCCGCAGCTCTTCGAGGACTTCTTCCCACCGTGGTTCGCCGGGGTCGCCTTCGCGGCCATCGCCATCGGCGCGCTCGTGCCCGCGGCCATCATGTCGATCGCGGCGGCGAACACCTTCACCCGCAACATCTACAAGGCCTGGATCAAGCCGGACGCGACGACGGCGCAGGAGGCCAAGGTCAGCAAGCTGACGTCGCTCGTCGTCAAGGGCTTCGCGCTGATCTTCGTGCTGACGCTCGACAAGAGCAACGCGATCAACTTCCAGCTCCTCGGCGGCATCTGGATCCTCCAGACCTTCCCCGCGGTCGTCTTCTACCTCTACACCCGCTGGTTCCACCGGTGGGCGCTGCTCGCCGGCTGGGCGGTCGGCATGGTCTACGGCACGATCAGCGCCTACAACGTCATCAACCCGGTGACGAAGGCGAACTTCGGCGGCTCGGTGGCGAGCATCCCCGTCATCGGCCAGATGGGCTACATCGCGGTCACGGCCTTCGCGATCAACCTCGTCGTCGCGGCCATCGGCACGCTGGTGCTGCGGTATGCCGTCAAGGCACCGGAGGGCAAGGACGAGACGATCCCCGCCGACTACTTCGCCGACGCCGGTGACCCGCGCGTCGAGAAGCTCCAGGTCGGCCCGCACGAGATGACCCCGTCCGCCTGAGCCACGGACCGTCGTCGAGTGCCCGGTCCCCCGCTGGGGGCCGGGCACTCGTGCGTCCGGCTCAGCGGGTGAGCGGGTCAGCAGCTCAGCGGGTCAGCAGCTCAGGCGTCGCGGGGTCGCTCGCGCGGGACGGCGGCGACGGCCTGGTCGACGTCGAGACCGGTGAGCTGGAGCAGGTCGACGACCGTGGAGCGGATCTGCGCGAGCACCGTCTCGGTCGCGAGGCTCTCGGTGCGCGGCACCCTGGCCGTGTCGGCGGCGACCGCCAGCAGGGCCGTCCGGCCGATCTCCGGCGAGGCGTTCTCCGAGAGCGCCCGCGCGATGACGTCGGTCGCCCCGGCGAGCTCGAGGAGCAGCTCCTCGTAGCCGGGTGGCAACGGCTCGCCGCGCCCGACGGCGATCGTCACGCGGCGCACGAGCACCCGGGTGCTGCGCATGGCCCGGTCGAGAGGCTCGACGAGGTCGACCATCTTGCGCACGCCGGCCGCGTGCTGGCGCTTGAACGGCGAGGAGGTCAGCACCGACAGGCCCTCGTCGGCCGCGGAGCTCAGCTCGCGCAGGAGCGACTCCGTGCCGCGCGCGGATGCCAGCACCTCGGCCGCGCCCTCGACGTCACCGTCGTGCGCGCTCGCCGCCGCACGGCGCAGCAGCTCGCCGATCTTGCGCACCGCCTCCGCGGCCGCCACGCGGGGCCGGCGCAGCGGTGCCTGCGGCACCACCGTCGCGGCGACGAGGGCCACGGCGCCGCCGAGCAGCGCGTCGGTCCACCGGTTGAGCGCCTGCCCCGGGCTCGCGACGAGCGCAGCGATGACGATGCCCTGCACCGCCGACTGCGTGACGACCACCGGCCCACCGTCGAGCAGGGTCGCGAGCGCCATCGAGACGAGCACGACCGCCGCGATCTGCCACGGGCCGCTCCCGGCGAGGTGGACGAAGACGTCGGCCGTGAAGACCCCGACGGCCACCCCGACGGCGACCTCGAAGACGCGCCGGAGCCGCTGGCCGTAGGACATGCCGAGGCAGACGACGGCGACGATCGGCGCGAAGAACGGCTGCGGGTGGCCCACGACGTCGGTCGCGAGCCACCACGCGACGCCCGCCGACACGGCGCACTGCACGAGCAGGAAGCCCCGGGAGCGCACCCTCGACAGGCGCGTGCGCACGCTGAGCCGGCTCCGGTCCCAGGCGCGGTCGAGCGCCTCGACGACGGGGGCGTCGCTCCTCAGGTAGTCGTCCACGACTCTCACCTCTCGGTCGGGCGGCCTACAGCTTCAGGGCAAGGATGGCATCGAAGATCGTCCGCACCGCAGGGGCCGCCACCTTCGAGCCCGAGCCACCCTGCCCGACGACGACCACGACGGCGTACTTCGGCCGTGTCGTCGGCCCGTACGCCGCGAACCAGGCCGTCGCCTTCTTGCCGAAGACCTCGCCCGTGCCGGTCTTGCCCGCCACCGGGTAGCGGTCCTGCGGGAACCCGGTGAAGGCGCTGCCGGCCGACCCGCCGGGGCGCGTCACGTCGCCGAGCGCCGAGCGGACGTAGGCGAGCACGTCACGGCGCAGCGGCACCGTGGCGACGCGGCGGGGCGCGACCGGCGTCGTGACCCCGGCCGGGGTGCGGTAGGCGGCGGCCAGCTGCGGCTGCCAGAGCGTGCCGCCGTTCGCGATGGCCGCGTAGACCCCGGCCATCTGGAGGATCGTGGTGGCGGTGTCGCCCTGGCCGATCGAGAAGTTCACGGCGTCACCCGCCCGGAACTGGTAGCCCGCGGTGCAGTTCTCCTTCGCGAGACGCGTGAGGTAGGCCGCACGCGTCGGGTCGGTGCGCGCGACCTCGGGGTAGCCCGTGCCCGCCCGGCGGCACGTGTCGGCCCGGGTGGCGAGCCAGTACTGCTCCTTCCACGCCCGGTCGGGCACGCGCCCGGCGCTCTCCCCCGGCAGGTCGACGCCGGTGCGCCGGCCGAGCCCGAAGGCCCGGGCCATCGAGACGAACGGGTCGGGGGCCGCGACGGGGGCGGCGAGGCCGCCCTGCTCCAGCCAGGCGGCATACGCGAGGCGGTAGAAGACGGTGTCGCACGAGACGACGAGGGCGCGGTGGAAGTCGATGGGGCCGTAGCCGCGGGACTCGAAGTTGTTGAAGACCCGGCCGCCCACGGTGACGCTCGGCGAGCAGTCGTAGGTGCCGTCGAGGCGCGCCCCGGCGTTGACGGCCGCAGGCACCGAGACGACCTTGAACGTGGAGGCGGGTGGGAAGGTCTCGGCCGTGAGGCGCGAGCGCAGCGGCGTGCCGGCGCCCTCGTCGGTGAGGCGGGCGAGCTCGGCCGAGGTGATGCCGCCGGAGAAGACCGAGGGGTCGTAGGTCGGGTAGCTGGCCGCGGCGACGAGGGCGCCGTTCGTCACGTCGAGCACGACGGCCGCCCCCGTGTCGGCGGGCAGGCGCTGTGAGCGCGCCGAGGCCACCGCCGACGCGAGGGCGGCCTCCGTGCGGGCCTGCAGGCGCGCGTCGAGGTGGGTCACGACGTCGCGCCCGGGCACGGCCGGAGTCGTCCCGACGGTCCGCGTCACGATGCCGCGCGGGTCGACCGCCACGACCGTGCTGCCGTTGGTGCCGCGCAGCACCGCGTCGTACTGCTCCTCGAGGCCCGACCGGCCGACGACGTCGTCGGCGTCGATGCGCCCCCCGCTGGCCGCCACGTCGTCGGCGCTCGCCCGGGCCACCCAGCCGAGCACGTGCGGCGACCGCGCGCCCGACGGCTCGGGGTAGGCCCGCACCGGACGGCTCGTCACGCCGACGCCGGGGTAGCGCTCGGGGCGCTCGAGCAGGCTGAGGGCACGCTTCGCGTCGACGCCCGTGGCGAGCGGGATCGGCACGTAGGGCGAGCCGTTGAAGCAGGCGGGCGCGCGGGGCGCCCCGGCCGTGCCGCAGAGCTTCGTCTTGTCCCACAGCCGCGCGAACGGCAGCCCGAGGGCGGTGGCCACGGAGCGCACGAGCGCCTGGCCGCCGTCCGCCGAGGCGACCAGCGACGACCGCTCCACCGTGACGACGGTGTCGAAGGTGTCGCGCACGAGGGGCGTGCCGGTGCGGTCGAGGATACGTCCGCGCAACGCGTGGTCGGTGACGGTCCGGGTGTTGGCGGCCGCCGCCGCACGCGCCTGCTGCGGCCCCTCGACGAGCTGGAGCTGCCCGAGCCGGCCGAGCAGCAGACCGAAGAGCGTCAGCAGGAGCACGAGCACCACGCCGGCGACCCCGACGCGGCGGCGGGCCCTCACCCGAGCCTCCGGCGCACGAGGGCCCGGTCGATGCCGAGCAGCGCCGGCAGCAGCGCCGCCCCGACGACGACGGTGGCGAGGAGCCGGGTCAGGTCGTCAGCGGGCTCGAGCCTCCCCTGCGCGAGGACCCCCACGACGACGTGCGCGGCGAGCACGACGGCCGCGGCGGCGACCAGGGCGAGGGGCGCGCGCCACCGCGACCGGGACGAGCCGCGCCGGAGCAGACCGGCGGCGAGCCCCGCGAGCATCATGGTCAGGGGCGTCAGCCCGACCGGGCCGGAGACGGGCGGCACGAGCTCGACGACCCAGCCCGCGAGCAGCCCGGTCAGGGCGCCGTGCACGGGGCCGCGCAGCACGGCCGTCGCGACGACGCCGACGAGCACGAGGTCGGGCACCCACGGCGCGGGCACGCCGAGGCGCGGCAGCACCGTGGCCGTCACGAGCGCGGCGACGACGACGTATGCCGTCCGCAGCACTCCCAGCAGCGTCGGCCTCACCGCGCCCCTCCCCCGCCCGCTACGGGGCCTGTGCTGGAGCCGGCACCGGAGCCCGCGCCACCCGACGTGGCGGCGCGCGGTGCGCGGCGGGCCTGCGGCACGACGATCCCGACGACGTCGAGCGCGTCGACGTCGACGGCCGGGCGCACGGTCGCGGTGCGGGTGGGCTGCCCGAGGTCGGGGTCGACGTCGGTCACGGTGCCGACGACGATGCCGGCGGCATACGGGACGTCGTCGACGCTGCCGAGCGTGCGCACGGTGTCACCGACGACGGGCGCCCCCGGGGCGATGACCGACAGCGTCAGCGCTCCGCGCGGGCGGGGCTCGGCGTCACCCGGCGCGGGGGCGGCCGCGGTACCCAGGGTGCCCGCGGGGCCGGTGCGCACGGCGACGACGGAGCCGGCGCTGCCGACCACCTGCACGTCGCTCGTCCACGGCGAGACCGACACGATGCGGCCGACGAGGCCGTCGGCGGCGACGACGGTCGAGTCCGCGCGCACGCCGTCGCGCGAGCCGGCGTCGACGGTGACGCTCCGGCCACCGAGGGGCGCCACCGTGGTCGCGACGACGCGGGCGCCCACGAGCCGCTGGCCGGCCGCCGGGCCCGACCCGAGCAGGGTGGCGAGCCGGGCGGCCGCCTCGAGCCGCTCCTGCTGGTCGGCCGCGAGCGCACGCAGCCGCACGTTCTCGCGCTCGAGGTCGGCGAGCTCGTCGCGCGGGGCCGCGGCCAGCACCCGCTGCACGGGCCCGAGCAGCACCCCACCGGCCCTTCGCACCCCGTCCGCCACCCCGGCCCCGGCGAGGTCGGCGAGCAGGAGCGCGAGGGTGAGCGTGGCGAGGACGACGAGCAGGCGCCGACGCGCGAGCTGACCCATGGGCTAGAGGCGGTGCTCGCCGACGAGCACGCGCTCGAGGCCGGCGAAGTCGTCGACGCAGCGGCCGGCGCCGCGCACCACGGCGCGGATGGGGTCCTCGGCCACGCGGACGGGCACCCCCAGCTCGTGGCGCATCCGCTCGTCGAGCCCGCGCAGCAGCGCGCCGCCGCCCGTCAGGGTGATGCCTCGGTCGAGGATGTCGCCCGCCAGCTCGGGCGGGCACACGTCGAGGGTGGCCCGCACGAGCTCGATGATCTGGAGCACGGGAGGCTCGATGGCCCGGCGCACCTCGGCCGAGCCGACCTGGACCGTCTTGGGCAGGCCCGTCACGAGGTCGCGCCCGCGCAGCCGCGTCGTCAGCTCCTCGCGGAGCGGGAACACCGAGCCGACGGCGACCTTGATGTCCTCGGCGCTGCGCTCGCCGACGAGCAGCGAGTACTCGCTCTTGACGTGGCTGATCAACGCCTCGTCGATCTCGTCTCCGGCGATCCGCAGCGAGGTCGACGTCACGATGCCGCCGAGGCTGATGACCGCGACGTCGGTCGTGCCCCCGCCGATGTCGACGACCATGCTCGCGGCCGTCTCGTAGACGGGCAGCCCGGCGCCGATGGCCGCCGCCATGGGCTCCTCGATCATGTAGACGCGACGGGCGCCGCAGCGGGTGGCGGCGTCCTCGAGGGCGCGGCGCTCGACGCCCGTCACCTCGCTCGGGACGCAGAGCACCATCCGCGGTCGCACGAGCCGTGAGGTGCGCACCTGGTCGATGAACCAGCGCAGCATCCGCTCGGTCTCGTCGGCGTCGGAGACGACGCCGTCGCGGAGCGGCCGCACCGCGCGGATCGTGCCCGGCGCGCGCCCGAGCATCTCCTTGGCGCGCGAGCCGGCCGCGACGAGCCGGCCGGTGCCGACCTCGACGGCGACGACGGAGGGCTCCTCGACGACGACGCCCTGCCCACGCACGTGGATCAGGGTGTTCGCCGTGCCGAGGTCGATCGCGAGGTCACGCCCGAGGGGCCGCAGCCACGGTCGGGTGGTCATCGGTGAGGTGCCGGTCAGGCGCCGAGGTGCGGGAACCAGATCGCGATCTCGCGCGCGGCGGAGTCGGCGGAGTCCGAGCCGTGCACGATGTTCTGCTGCACCTTGGTGCCCCAGTCGCGACCGAGGTCGCCGCGGATGCTGCCGGGAGCGGCCTCGGTGGGGTTCGTGGCACCGGCGAGCGAGCGAAAGCCGCGCACGCAGTCCTGGCCCTCGATGACGACCGCGGCCACCGGGCCGGAGCTCATGAACTCGACGAGGGGCTCGTAGAACGGCTTGCCCTCGTGCTCGGCGTAGTGCGCGGCGAGCTGCTCGCGGGTCGGCGTGACGACGGCGAGGGCGGCGAGCGTGTAGCCCTTGCCTTCGATCCGGCGCAGCACCTCCCCGGTGAGGCCGCGCTTGAATCCGTCGGGCTTGACGAGGACGAGGGAACGTTCGGTGGTCACCCGTCCACCCTATCGGCCGCCGGGTCGGCCTCCGCCGCGGCTCGGCGCGCCATCTCGCCGTCGATCTGGGTGCCCTTGACGAGGCAGGTGATCCACAGCGCGAGGAAGAAGAGGCCGACGACGAGCATCATCGGCACGACGAGCGCGCTGAGCAGCGTCAGCGCGTGCACGACCCAGCCGAGGGTGACGCCCCACGGTCGGCGCAGCGTGCCGGCAGCCACGACGCAGAGCGCGCCGAGCCCGAAGCCCACGACGAGGTATGCCGTGCCGCGGGCTCCCGCGTCGCCGCTGGCCGCCACGCCACGGGCCACCAGGGCGCCGAGCAGGATGCAGATCGACTGCCCGCCGAGCACCGTGGCGAGCATGCGCCAGGTGAACTTGCCGGTCTGGCCGAAGAAGATGATGGAACGCATTGGTGGTGCCCTCGTCCGGTGGTGGTCAGTAGTCCTGGGTCGTGTCCCAGGTGCGGATGATGGCCTGCGCCTCGGTGGGGCTCGCGCCCGTCGCCTCCGCGTAGAGGCTCATCGCGTCCTCGCGGCGCCCGGCGAGGATGAGCTCGCTGATGCGCGCCCGCGCCGTCTCGGTCAGGCGTCCTTCGCCGAACGCGACCGCGGCGTCGCGCACACCGGGCCCCTGGCCGGGCACGAACCAGGCGTCGACCGCCCGCTTGGCGTCGGCCAGGGGCGCCCCGGTCGCGTCGCGGTAGAGCTTGATCGCGTTGATCTTGTGGCCGGCGCTCAGCTCGCGGCTGATCCGGGCCCGCACACCGTCGGTGAGGCCGACGAGGCTGCGGTCGGGGTCCTTGCGCCCCATGACGCGCCCCCAGACCACGACGACCACGGCGACGACGACGAGGATGAGGACGAGCTTCATCAGGGGGTGCATGGTTCCAGCCTAGGTGCGGTGGCGGTCGGGAGGGCCGGGGCTCAGACGTCCGTGCGGCCGAGGAGCATCCGCACCTCGCCCGCCGTGATGACCGAGCCCGTCGCGATGACGCCCCCGCCCATGCCGTCGGCCTCCGCGAGCGTCACGGCCTGCTCGAGCGCGTCGGGCAGGTCACGCACGACGGTCACCCGCGACTCGCCGAAGATCTCGACCGCGAGCTCGCCCAGCTTCTCGGGGGCGAGCGCCCGCGGCGACGAGCTGCGCGTCACGACGATGTGGTCGAGGGCCGGCTCGAGCACCTCGAGCATGCCGGCGGCGTCCTTGTCGGCCACGATGCCGACGAGGCCGACGAGCGTCGTGAAGGCGAACGCCTCACCCATCGCCGTGACGAGCGAGCGCGCTCCGTGCGGGTTGTGGGCCGCGTCGACGAGGACGGTCGGCGAGCGGCGCACGATCTCGAGGCGTCCGGGCGAGGTCATGGCCGCGCACGCAGCGGTGAGCACCTCCGCCTCGATGGCCTGCGTGCCACCGCCGACGAAGGACTCGACCGCGGCGACCGCGGTCGCGAGGTTGCTCGCCTGGTGCGCGCCGTGGAGCGGCAGGAACAGGTCGGTGTACTCACCCGCCAGACCGCGCAGCGAGACCTGCTGGCCGCCGATGGCGACCTCGCGCGCGAGCACGCCGAAGTCGGTGCCCTCGAAGACGATGCGGGCTCCACCGACCTCCTCGACGCGGTCGAGGAGCACGCGCGCGACGTCCTCGTCCTGCACGCCGCTCACGGTGACGGAGTCGGCCTTGATGATGCCGCTCTTCTCCTCGGCGATCGACACGACGTCGTCGCCGAGCAGGTGCGTGTGGTCGAGGTCGACCGGGGTGATGACGGCGACCTGCGCGTCGACGACGTTCGTCGCGTCCCACGAGCCGCCGAGACCGACCTCGATGATCGCCACGTCGACGGGAGCGTCCGCGAAGGCGGCGTACGCCAGGGCGACGAGCACCTCGAAGAAGTTCATGCGACGGCTGCCGGACTCGAGCGACCGCGCATCGACGAGCTCGACGAGGGGGGCGATCTCGTCGTAGGCCGCGATGAACTTGTCGCGCGGGATCGGCTTGCCCGACAGGCTGATCCGCTCGCGGATGTCGTGCAGGTGCGGCGAGGTGAAGCGGCCGGTCGACAGGCCGCTCTCGCGCAGGATCGTGTCGATCATCCGGCTCGTCGACGTCTTGCCGTTCGTGCCGGTGAGGTGGATCGAGGGATAGTTGCGCTGGGGGTCCCCGGCGAGCTCCATCACCGCCCGGATGCGCTCGAGCGACGGGCCGATGTCGTTCTCGGGGGCCCGGGCGAGGATCTCCTCCTCGATCTCGCGCACGCGCTTCATCTTGTCGAGGTTGCGGGCGGCCTCCTGGGCTGCCTCGTCGGGCCGACCACTCATGACTGCTCCCTCTCTCCCAGCTCGCGGGCCATCCACACGCTCTCGGGCAGGCCCGATCCCGGCGTCTCGCGGTGCGTCTCCGTGAACCCGTGCCGTGCGTAGAACCGGGCGGCCTGCTCGTTGCCCTCGAGGTAGGAGAGCGTGATCCGGTCGTGCCCGCTCTCACGGGCCTGCACGACGACCTCGTCCATGAGGCGCGAGCCGATGCCCAGGCCGTGGTGGCCGGGCAGGACGTAGAGCTTCCACAGCACGACGGCGTCGTCCTGCGGGCCGAAGGTGGCGACCCCGACGACCTCGTCGCCGAGGACGGCCACGAGCGTGCGGCCCTTGCGGATCGCATCGGTGACGACGTCGCTCGTCCACCACTTGGCCAGGCCCATCGCGACGTACTCGGGCCCGGCGATGGGCTCGTAGGTCGCGAGCCAGGTGCGGTGCCCCACCGACAGGATGCCGGCGAGGTCGTCACCGACGGCGCCGCGCACGACGACCTGGTCGTCGACGGCGCCGCGCTCGAGGTCGCCGTTCGTGGCGATCATCGCTTCACCACCAGGATCGAGGCCGGGTGGTTGTCGCCGACCACCACCGCGGCGGGGCTCAGGCCGGCGGGCAGCGGGTGCTCGGGTCCGGCCGACGCGAACTGCGTGGCGAGCGTCTCGCCGACGATGAGGTCGCGGTGGGTGACCGTGGCCTCGAAGACCTCCGGGCCACCCTGGATCGTCAGGCTGATCCGGTCGCTGACGTGCAGGCCGGTGTCGCGCCGCGCCTGCTGCACGGCGCGCACGAGGTCACGGGCCACGCCCTCCGTGGCCAGCGCCGGCGTCACGTCGGTGTCGAGCACGACGAAGCCACCCGAGGCCAGCATGGCCGTGGCGCCGTGGTCCGCGGCGTCACCGGCCACGACCGTCTCGAGGGTGAACTCGCCGTCGGCGAGCTCGAGGCCGCCGGCGGTGACGGTGCCGTCGTCGGCGACCGACCAGTCGCCCGACTTGCTGCCCTTGATGGCGCGCTGCACGTCCTTGCCGAGGCGGGGGCCCGCCGCGCGGGCGTTGACCGTGAGGCGCTGGCTCACGCCGAAGTCGGCCTCGCTCGCCGAGGCGAGCTCGACGAGGGTGAGCGCCTTGACGTTCAGCTCGTCCTGGATGAGCGCCCGGAACGGCTCGAGGCTCGCCGGGTCGGCCGTCACGACCGTCAGCTCGGCGAGCGGCAGGCGCGCCCGCAGGCCGCGGGCCTTGCGCAGGCTCGACCCGACGGAGCAGACCTCGCGAGCCCGGTCCATGGCCACGACGAGCTCGTGGTCGGTGGGCAGCTCCGCAGCCGTGGGGTAGTCGGCCAGGTGCACCGACCGGCCGCCGGTCAGGCCGCGCCAGATCTCCTCCGAGACGAGCGGCAGCAGCGGCGCGATGGCGCGCGTCACCGTCTCGAGGGTCGTCCACAGCGTGTCGAACGCCGCGAGGGACTCCTCGGACTCGCCACCCCAGAAGCGGTCGCGCGAGCGGCGGATGTACCAGTTGGTGAGCACGTCGAGGAAGCTGCGCATCGTGTCGCAGGCGGCAGCGATCTCGTAGTCGTCGAGCTGCTCGGTCATGTCGCCGACGAACTCGCCCAGCTTGGCGAGCAGGTAGCGGTCGAGCACGTCGGTCGAGGCGGTCGAGCGCTTCGCCTCGTAGCCCGCGCCGTCGCGCGCCGTGTTGGCGTAGAGCGCGAAGAACGACCACGCGTTCCACAGCGGGATGAGCACCTGGCGCACCCCGTCGCGGATGCCCTGCTCCGTGACGACGAGGTTGCCGCCGCGCAGGATCGGGCTGCTCATCAGGAACCAGCGCATGGCGTCCGCACCGTCGCGGTCGAAGACCTCGCGCACGTCGGGGTAGTTGCGCAGCGACTTGCTCATCTTCTGGCCGTCGGAGCCGAGCACGATGCCGTGGCTGACGCACGACTTGAACGCGGGACGGTCGAACAGGGCGGTCGCGAGGATGTGCAGCGTGTAGAACCAGCCGCGGGTCTGCCCGATGTACTCGACGATGAAGTCACCCGGGAAGTGGTGCTCGAACCATTCGGCGTTCTCGAACGGGTAGTGCACCTGCGCGAAGCTCATCGACCCGGAGTCGAACCACACGTCGAGCACGTCCTCGACGCGGCGCATCGTCGACCGGCCCGACGGGTCGTCGGGGTTGGGCCGGGTCAGGCTGTCGATGAAGGGACGGTGCAGGTCGGTGACCTCCACGCCGAAGTCACGCTCGAGCTCCTCGAAGGAGCCGTAGACGTCGAGGCGCGGGAACTCCGGGTTGTCGGACTTCCACACGGGGATCGGGCTGCCCCAGAAGCGGTTTCGCGAGATCGACCAGTCGCGCGCGTTGGCGAGCCACTTGCCGAACTGGCCGTCCTGGATGTGCGACGGCGTCCACTCGATCTCCTGGTTGAGCTCGAGCATCCGCTCCTTGATCTTCGTCACCTCGACGAACCACGACGAGACGGCCATGTAGATGAGGGGCTCGCGGCAGCGCCAGCAGTGCGGGTAGCTGTGGTCGTAGGTCTCACGGCGCAGCAGCACCGTGCCCGGCGTCACCGAGCCCGTCTCGCCCTCGCCCCGGGTCGCGGCCTTGAGGTGGTCGATGATGTGGGCGTTCGCGTCGAAGACGTGCATGCCCTCGTAGTCGGTGACGGGCCAGAGGAAGCGGCCGTCCGAGCCGACCGGCACGACGGGCTCGATGCCGGCCGCGTCGGTGACGATCTTGTCCTCCTCACCGAACGCGCCTGCGGTGTGGACCAGCCCGGTGCCGTCCTCCGTGGTGACGAAGTCGGCCGGGAAGACGCGGTGCGCGCGCTCGTGGCCCCGGTAGTAGCCGAACGGCGGGGTGAACGAGCGCCCGAGCAGGTCGGCGCCCGTGAGCCGCTCGACGACGCGCTCGTCGAGCGAGCCGAGGTCGACGTCGCCGCCGAAGAGGTCCTTGGCGTAGGCCGCGAGCCGCGCGGCGCCGATGACGTAGCGCTCGGTCGTACCGGTCACGTCCGACTCGACGACGACGTAGTCGATGTCGGGGCCGACCATGATGCCGAGGTTCGCCGGCAGGGTCCACGGCGTCGTCGTCCAGACGAGCGCGAGCTCGCCGGTCTCGAGGCGCAGGCCGATCGTGACGGCCGGGTCCTGGCGCATCTTGTAGACGTCGTCGTCCATGCGCAGCTCGTGGTTGGACAGGGGCGTCTGGTCGTTCCAGCAGTAGGGCAGCACGCGGAAGCCCTCGTAGACGAGGCCCTTGTCGTGCAGCTGCTTGAAGGCCCAGATGACCGACTCCATGTAGCCGGGCTCGAGCGTCTTGTAGTCGTGGTCGAAGTCGACCCAGCGGGCCTGGCGCGTCACGTAGTCGCGCCACTCGCCCGTGTACTTGAGCACCGAGCTGCGGCACGCGTCGTTGAAGCGGTCGATGCCGAGCTCGACGATGTCCTGCTTGGTCTTGAGCCCGAGCTGGCGCTGCGCCTCGAGCTCGGCCGGCAGGCCGTGGGTGTCCCAGCCGAAGCGGCGCTCGACGCGCTTGCCGCGCATCGTCTGGTAGCGCGGCACGATGTCCTTGACGTAGCCGGTCAGCAGGTGGCCGTAGTGCGGCAGGCCGTTGGCGAAGGGCGGACCGTCGTAGAAGACGAACTCGTTGTCGCCGTCGGTGCCGGCGTCGCGAGCCTCGACCGAGGCGGTGAACGTGCCGTCCGCGTCCCAGTAGCGCAGCACGCGCTCCTCGATCTCGGGGAAGCGCGGGTTGGACGGCACGCCGGCGTTCGTCGCGCTCGTGGCGCCGTCGTCGTTCGTGGTGACCTTGGGGTAGGTCATGCTCGTGGTCTCCTGCGGTCGCGTCGGGTGTCGCTCGGTCCTGACACGAGGACGACTGCCTGGCTCGGCTGCCGCGGTACCACCCCGCTTGCCGCACCGCACCGCCCGAGGGAGGCACCGCGTACGACCGCTCTTGTCCCGGGCTCTGACGGGCCCACCCGTCCGGTTCTACTGGGACCCCGTGCGTGACGGAACCCGTTCTTCCGGAGGCTCGCCGCTGATGACGGCTCGAACGCCTGTGCCCCGAGTCTAACGTGTCGCGCGGGCAGGTCGGCCCGAGCGGCGGCCCGGATGCGGCGCCGTCGTGAGCGGGGGGCGGGCGGGGTCGCGGGTGAGCGTGGTCGATGGCCTCCCGCCGTGGCGTGGGCCTGGTTCCGGTCGGTGAACCGACCGCGCCGACTCGCGTGGACCCCGGCGGCATACGGCCTGCCGGTTTTGACAGGATGGGTGCATGAACGAGACCGAGACGACGGGCGCCTGGCTGAGCCGCGAGGACCTCGAGGACGCCCGCGACCGGCTGCCCATGCTCTACGTGCACGCCGTGCCGGTGCGCGTCGACGACCGCGGCCAGGTGACGCACGTCGGTCTGCTGCTGCGCGCCGACAGCGACGGCGGCATCGGGCAGGAGGTCGTCGGCGGCCGGGTCCTCTACCACGAGCGCATCCGCGACGCCCTGCTCCGGCACGTCGAGGCCGACCTCGGTCCGATGGCGCTGCCCCGCATCCCGCTCTCGCCGCAGCCGTTCACCGTGGCCGAGTTCTTCCCGACGCCCGGGGTGACGCCGTTCCACGACTCGCGCCAGCACGCGGTCTCGCTCGCCTTCGTCGTGGCCGTCACGGGCGACTGCCGCCCGCAGCAGGACGCGCTCGACCTGTCGTGGGTCACCCCCGAGGAGGCCGCGTCGCTCGCGGCCCGTGGCGAGATGCCCGGCTCGCACGGCGTGCTCGTGCGGCAGGCGCTCGCGCACGTCGGCTACCCCGTCTGAGTCGGCCTGGCTCCGAGGGCGCACGGGTCGGTGGTCGAGGACGTCGCACCCCTGACGGTCGCGAGGTAGACGAACCAGCGGCCGTCGTGGCTGGCAGCCAGCCGACACCGGGACGGCCAGCCGGTGGCCTCGAAGACCGGTGAGCCGGCGGGCACGAAGCCGGCCGAGTGCTCGGTCTCGGGCGGGAGCTCCGACCGGGTCAGCTCGGCCAGGGCCTGGAAGGTGCAGGTGACCCGGAAGACCTCGCGGCCCCGGCGCGGCTCCGCGTCGGCCGGTGCCTGCAGGTCGGCCTGGTACTCGACGCCCTCGTGGATCAGGAAGTCGGTGTAGTCCGTGATGACGGAGCGTCCCGGCACGATCGTCACGGCCGGGCAGCCCGGCACGACGGTCGTGCTCGGCCCCTCCACCGGCGCGACGCGGGCCTCCGGTGCCACGCACGCGCCCGCGGCGGCGGCCACCAGCACGAGGGCTGCGGCCGGTCCCAGCGAGCGACGGATCATGCTCCGAGAGTAGGGGCCGGTGGCGGCGAGGTGGCGGTTCCTCCCCCGGTTCGATGTATCCCGCGGTCACGGGTGACCGCTGGATACATCGAACCGCGGGCGGGTGGGGCGGTGGGCGGCGCGGGGCGGGGTCCGCGTTGTCGGTGCGGACCCCGCCCCTTCTGGTGGTGCTCAGCTGCCGGACGACTCGGTGCCCGTCCCCGGGGCCGTCGGGGCGGCGGGCGCGGCCGGACGGCTGCCCTGCGTGCCGTCCTGCGTCGTGCCCTGACCGCCCTGCGCCGAGCCCGGGCCGCCCTGGGGGCCACCGGCAGGAGGCATGGGCGCCTGGTCACCCGTCGGCGGGGCGGGCGGGGTCGGCGCCTGGTCGCCGGTGCGCGGCTGGGGCGCCTCACCACCGGTGGGCGGGGTCGGCGGCTGGGGCGCCTGGTCGCCCGTCGGCGGCTGGGGCGCCTTGTCACCGGCCCTGTCACCGGGCTTCGGTCCGGCCTTCGGTCCGGCCTTGTCACCGGCCTTCGGTCCGGCCGGGCCGGCGGCGGGCCCGCAGCCGGGGCCACCGGCCGGCGGGGCGGGCGGCGTCGCAGCGGCGCTGCCGTCACCGGACGGGCCGCCCGCGCCGGGCGCCGCAGGGGCGCTGCCGGTACCGGTCCCGGCACCCGAGTCGGTGGTCGAGCCGGAGCCCGAGCCGCTGCCCGTGCCGGTGCCGGTGCCGGTGCCGGAGTCGGTGGTCGAGCCGGAGCCCGAGCCGCTGTCCGTGCCGGTGCCGGTGTCGCCCCCGGCCACGAGCGAGGCGGCGGCCGGGCTCGAGGCGCTCGACTGGGGCGCGGAGCCCTGCGAGGCGATGGCGGGAACGGCGATGGCGACCGCGATGCCGGCGACGCCGCCGATCGCGAGGCCGCGCCACAGGCCGCCGGAACGGGCGCTGCGCCCGCTCGGTGACGCCGGCGAGAAGGCGGAGACGGGCTGGGTGTCCTGCTCCCGCTCACGGGCCCGGCGCTCGGCCATCTTGCGCAGCTGCTCCCTGGGGTCCTCGGTGCTGGTCATGGGTCTACCTCCGTCGATGGTGCCAAGTCGGCACGGTCTGTGCCTCCACACACCGTCGGCGGCCCGACTCAAGACGACCTCAAGCACAGGTGGGTCACGGCTGGTTCTTGAGGAACTCTTGAGGTGCGCACGATGACATGGGCGGATGGGACGAGCACGGATCCTCCTCGTGGAGGACGACGACAGCATCCGCACCGCCGTGGGGGCCGCCCTGCGCGACGTCGGCCTCGACGTCGAGACCATGCCCTCGGGGCACGGCCTCGAGCAACGGCTGGCCGCCTGGCGACCCTCCCTCGTCGTGCTCGACTGGATGCTGCCGGGTCGCGACGGGCCGGAGCTGGCGCGGGTGATCCGCTCGGCGGGCACGGCCGGCATCATCATGCTGACGGCGCGCGAGGGCATCGACGACCGGCTGCACGGCTTCGCCACGGGCGTCGACGACTACGTGGCCAAGCCCTTCGTCATGGCCGAGCTCGTCGCCCGCGTGCGCGCCCTGCTGCACCGGCTCGGCGCCGTGCCGGCCACGGTCGAGGTGGCCGACCTCGTCGTCGACGAGGTCGGCGGCACGGCCCGCCGCGGGCCCTCTGGGCTGACGCTGACCGCCACCGAGTTCCGGCTGCTCGCCTACCTCGCCGAGAACCGGGGTCGGGTGCTCTCGGGCACCCAGATCCTCACCCAGGTGTGGGGCTACGACGACTACTCCGACAACCTCGTGCAGACCCACGTCAGCTCGTTGCGGCGCAAGATGGAGGAGCACGGTCCGCGCCTCGTGCACACGGTGCGCGGGCTCGGCTACGTGCTGCGGGAGACGGCGCCGTGAGGACCCCGTCGCTGCGGCGCCGCGTCACCGTCGTCGTGCTCGTGCTCGTCGCCCTCATGCTCGGGGTGCTGACGGTGACGACCGACGTCGTGCTCCGCTCGCGCCTCGAGTCCCAGCTCGAGCAGCGCCTCGTCGACCGCGCCACGGTCGGGGCCTCCCTCGCCGACCAGCTCTCCCCGGCCGAGCTCGCCAAACGCCTCGAGGGCAACGGCATCTCGGTGCTCGTCGTCGACAAGGACGGCCAGGCCTACACCGAGGGGCCCCCGCCGGGCTCCGCCGACGGAGGGCCGGCCAGGCCCCCGGGGAAGCCCGCGCCCCCGACGGCCGACGCCGCCGCCACCCCGGTGCAGCGCTCGGGCGACATGCTCGAGGTGACCCGGGCCGTCGGTGACGGCGCGACGCTCGTGCTCACCGCCGACGCCGGCGACGTGCGACGGGTGGTCGACCAGACCCGGATCGCACTGCTCGTCGGCGCGCTCGCCGTGCTCGCGCTCGCGGCCCTGCTCGTGCGTCCGGTCGTCGCGCGCACCCTGCACCCGCTCGACCGCATGACCTCGCTCGCCCGGGGCATCCGGGCGGGCGACCGCGGTGCCCGCTTGAAGCCCGACCGGCCGGGCACCGAGCTGGGCTCCACCGCGCACGCCTTCGACGAGATGCTCGACGCCGTCGAAGGCGCCGAGCAGCACGCCATCGAAGCCGAGCAGCGCCTGCGCCACTTCCTCTCCGACGCCGCCCACGAGCTGCGGACGCCGATCGCGGGCGTGCAGGCCGCGAGCGAGCACCTGCTGCGCGCCGATCCCCCGCGCGAGGAGCGCGAGCAGACCCTGAGGACCCTGGTGCGCGAGGCGCGCCGCGCGGGACGGCTCGTCGACGACATGCTGCTCATGGCGCGCATCGACCGCGGGCTCGAGCTGCGCCCCGTGCCGGTGGACCTCACGTCGCTCGTGCACTCCGCGGTCGAGCCACGTCGGCTGCGCCACCCCGCGGCCACGCTGACGGTCGAGGGGCCGCCGCTCGTCGTCACGGCCGATCCCGACCGCATCGCGCAGGTCGTCGGCAACCTCGTCGACAACGCCGTGCGCGCCGCCGGCCCGACGGGCCGGGTGCACGTCGCCGTCCGCCCGGGAGGCACCGCACCCGGCACCGCACCCGCGAGCGCCACCAGCGGCACGACCAGGGGAACGAGCACGGATGCCGTCGTCACCGTCGAGGACGACGGGCCCGGCATCCCCGCCGCCGACCGCGAGCGCGTCTTCGAGCGGCTCGTGCGCCTCGACGACGCGCGCGCCCGCTCGGCCGACGCGACCTCAGGGGTCGGCGCCGGCCTGGGCCTGACCATCGCGCGCGGCATCGCTCGCGCCCACGGCGGCGACCTCGTCGCGACGGCGCCGACGGGCGGGGCGGGCGCCTGCCTGCGGCTGCGCCTGCCCCTCCGCCTGCCCCTCCGCCTGCCCGTCAGTGCTGGTGCTCGAGGAGCTCCTGCCGGCCCGATCCCAGAACCGTGAGCGGCAGCAGCGTCTTGCCGGTCGGGCCGATCTCGATCTCGGTGCCCATCTGGGGGCAGACCCCGCAGTCGAAGCACGGGGTCCAGCGGCAGTCGTCGACCTCGGTCTCGTCGAGGGCGTCCTGCCAGTCCTCCCAGAGCCAGTCCTTGTCGAGGCCCGAGTCGAGGTGGTCCCAGGGCAGCACCTCGGTCTCGCCGCGCTCACGCGTGGTGTACCAGGCGAGGTCGACGTCCCACGGCATGGCCGCGAACTGCTCGTCCGCGCAGCGCATCCAGCGCTCGTACGAGAAGTGCTCGCTCCAGCCGTCGAACCGGCCGCCGTCGCGCCACACGGCCTCGATGACCCGGCCCACGCGGCGGTCGCCGCGCGAGAGCAGGCCCTCGACGATGCCGGGCTGGCCGTCGTGGTAGCGGAAGCCGATCGAGCTGCCGTAGCGCTTGTCGGCCCGGATCGCCTCGCGCAGCTTGAGCAGCCGGGCGTCGGTCTCCTCGACGCCGAGCTGCCCGCACCACTGGAACGGCGTGTGCGGCTTCGGCACGAACCCGCCGATGGAGACGGTGCAGCGGATGTCGCGGCGGCCCGAGACCTGGCGCCCGGTCTCGATGACCCGCTTGGCCAGCTCGGCGATCTGCAGCACGTCCTCGTCGGTCTCGGTCGGCAGGCCGCACATGAAGTAGAGCTTCACCTGGCGCCAGCCGGCGCCGTAGGCGGCCGCGACGGTCTTGATGAGGTCCTCCTCGGACACCATCTTGTTGATCACCTTGCGGATGCGCTCGGAGCCGCCCTCGGGCGCGAAGGTCAGGCCGGAGCGGCGTCCGTTGCGGGTCAGCTCGTTCGCGAGGTCGATGTTGAAGGCGTCGACGCGCGTCGACGGCAGCGACAGGCCGGTCTGGGTGCCCTCGTAGCGGTCGGCGAGGCCCTTCGTCAGGTCGGCGATCTCCGAGTGGTCGGCCGAGCTCAGCGAGAGCAGGCCCACCTCCTCGAAGCCGGTCGCCGCGAGGCCGCGCTCGACCATCTCGCCGATGCCGGTGATCGAGCGCTCGCGCACGGGGCGGGTGATCATGCCGGCCTGGCAGAACCGGCAGCCGCGCGTGCAGCCGCGGAAGATCTCGACCGACATGCGCTCGTGCACCGACTCCGCGAGCGGCACGAGCGGCTGCTTCGGGTACGGCCACGCGTCGAGGTCCATGACGGTGTGCTTGGCGACCCGCCACGGCACGCCCGGCGCGTCGGTGGCCGGGGCCACGCGCTGGATGCGCCCGTCGGGCAGGTAGGACACGTCGTAGAAGGCCGGGACGTAGACGCCGCCGGTGCGGGCCAGACGCAGCAGCACCTCGCGACGCCCGCCGGGGCGGCCCTGCGCCTTCCACTCCCCCACGATGTCGGTGACGGTGAGCACGGCCTGCTCGCCGTCGCCGACGATGGCGGCGTCGATGAAGTCGGCCACCGGCTCCGGGTTGAAGGCGGCGTGCCCGCCCGCGACGACGATCGGGTCGTCGACGTCACGGTCGACGGAGTGCAGCGGGATGCCGGCGAGGTCGAGCGCCGTCAGCATGTTCGTGTAGCCGAGCTCGGTGCTGAAGCTGAGCCCGAAGAGGTCGAAGTCGCGCACCGCACGGTGCCCGTCGACGGTGAACTGCGGCAGGCCCGCCTCCCGCAGCTGCGCCTCCATGTCGGGCCACACGGCATACGTCCGCTCGGCGAGCGCGTCGGCACGCTCGTTGAGGACCTCGTAGAGGATCATGACGCCCTGGTTGGGCACCCCGACCTCGTAGGCGTCGGGGTACATGAGCGCCCACCGCGTCGTCAGCTCCTCGCCGCCGGGGCCGTGGCCGCCGACGTGCCAGTCCTTGACCGTGGAGTTGAGCTCGCCCCCGACGTACTGGATCGGCTTGTTGACCCGTTCCAGCAGGGGCTCGAGGGCGTTGAACAGCGACTCTCCGGGCATCCCGCCATGGTACGTGCGTCGGGCGCCGCACCGAAAACGCCGGCCACGCTGCATACGGGCGTATGCGGTGTGGCCGGCGTCCGCGGGAGGGCCCGGCGCGCCCTCGGCGAGCGCTCAGGCGCCGTCGTACATCGCGTCGAGCTCGGCGCGGTGCTTCTCCGTCACGGCCTTGCGGCGCAGCTTCATGCTCGGCGTGAGGTCGCCACCCTCGATCGTGAGGTCCTGGTCGAGGATGGTGAACTTCTTGATCGTCTCCCAGCGGTTGAGCCCGGCGTTGAGCTGGTCGACGTACTGCTGCACGAGGGCGTGGGCCTGCGGCGAGGCCACCACCTCGCCATAGGGTCGACCCTCGAGGCCGACCGTGGGGGCCCAGCCCGCCATCGCGTCGGGGTCGAGCGTCACGAGCGCCGTGGCGTAGTGGTGCCCCGCGCCGTGCACGAGGAACTGGCTGACGAACGGGCACAGTCCCTTGAAGCGCGCCTCGATCTCGGCCGGCGCGATGTACTTGCCGCCCGAGGTCTTGAAGACGTCCTTCTTGCGGTCGGTGACGTGCAGGAACCCCCGCTCGTCGATGCGGCCGATGTCGCCCGTGTGGAACCAGCCGTCCTCGGTCAGCACCTCGGCCGTCGCCTCGGGGTTGTTGTGGTAGCCGCGCATGACGCCGGGACCGCGGACGAGGATCTCGCCGTCCTCCTCGGCGATGCGCACCTCGGTGCCGGGCATCGGCCAGCCGACCGAGCCGTACTGGTACGACCCGTGGTCGGGCGAGTTGACGGTCGTGCCCGACGACGTCTCGGTGAGGCCGTAGCCCTCCTGCACGAGCAGCCCGACGGAGCCGAACCAGCGCGCCACGTCGGCGTTGAGCGGCGCGGAGCCGCTGATCATGAAGCGGACGCGGCCGCCGAAGCGCTCCTGCACCTTGTGCAGCACGAGCTTCGTGGCGAGCGCGTGCCGGCGGCGCAGGCCGGCCGAGGGCTGCTCGCCGGCGGCCAGCACGTCGCGCATCTCGCCGCCGACCCCGAGGGCCCAGTCGATGAGCTTCTTCTTGACGCCCGTCTCGCCGGCGAACATCAGCGCGATGCGCCCGTGGGCCTTCTCGAAGATGCGCGGCGGCCCGGCCATGAAGGTCGGCTTGATGACGGCCATGTGGTCGACGATCTTCTCGACCCGCCCGTCGACGGCCGTCGGGAAGCCGATCTGCAGGCCGGTCGCGAGGAGCATCTTGCCGAAGACGTGCGAGAGCGGCAGCCAGAGGAACTGGAGGTCGTCGACGGTGAAGGTGCCCATCGCGTCGATGACGGCGCCCTCGTAGACGACGCTGTCGTGCACGAGCCGCACGCCCTTGGGCCGACCGGTGGTTCCCGAGGTGTAGATGACGACGGCGAGGTGCTCCGGGCCGAGCTGGTCGATGCGCGCGTCGACGAGGTCGGGCGTGGCGGCCAGCCACTCGCGACCGCGCGCGGCGAGCTCGTCGCTCGTGATGACCCAGCCGTCGTCGCTGCCGGGGCCGGTCAGGGCGACGACCTGGCGCACGTTCGGGATCTCGGAGCGCACCTGCTGCAGCTTGGCGACCTGCGCCTCGTCCTCCGCGAAGACGATGCCGCTGCCGGAGTCGCCGAGGATGTAGGCGACGTCCTCGGCGATCGTCGTCGGGTAGACGGTCGTCGTCGCGCCACCCGCACAGATGACGGCGAGGTCGGCGAGCACCCACTCGACGCGGGTCGTCGCCGCGATGGCGACGCGGTCCTCGAGCTCGACGCCGAGGCTGATGAGTCCGGCGGCCCACTCGCGCACGATCTCGTGCACCCCGGCCCACGTCAGCGTCGTCAGCTCGGTGCTGCCCGGTGCGAAGTAGAGGTAGGCCGGGGCGTCGGGCGTGGCCCGGACCCGGTTGCGGAAGAGCGCACCCACGCTCGGGGCTCGGTCGTCGAGCACGTCCTGGTCGACGGCTCTGTCGGCAAGGGCCTGCAGGGGCATGGGAGGACTCCTTCGTCGCGCGGCCGCCCGTCATCGGCGTCTGCGGGCCGCCGCCATGCCCGGATGATGTCAACAATCCGGGCGCAGGTCACGCATCCGTCGGACTTCCTTCTCGAACCGTGACCACGCGCCGGGTCCGCACGGTCAGCGCCGCGCACCCGCCGCGACGTTGCCGACGAGCCCCAGGGCGAGCCACGAGGCGATGAGCGAGGAGCCCCCGCTCGAGACGAACGGCAGCGGCAGTCCGGTCACCGGCATGAGCCCGAGGTTCATCCCGATGTTCTCGAAGGCCTGCACGCCGAACCACACCCCGACCCCGACGGCCACGAGCCGCCCGAAGGCGTCGGCCCGCCGCGCGACGAGGAGGCAGCGCACGACGACGAAGCCGAGGATGACGACGAGGCCCGCCGCGCCGAGGAAGCCCAGCTCCTCCCCCGTCACCGAGAAGACGAAGTCGGTCTCCTGGAATGGGATGAAGCCCCCCTGGGTCTGCCGGCCGGCGAAGAGGCCCTGGCCGTCGAGGCCGCCCGAGCCGATCGCGAGGCGCACCTGGCGGGTCTGGTAGCCGATGCCCTGCGGGTCGAGCGAGGGGTCGAGGAAGGCGCGCAGCCGGTTGCGCTGGTAGCCCGAGAGCACCGGGGTGAGGAACGCGGCGGCCACCGCCCCGGTGCCCGCCACGAGCACGCCCACCGTCCACACGGCCGGGGCGCCGGCGGCCGCGATGACGACGACCGACATCGCGACGAGCACGAGCGCCGAGCCGAGGTCGGGCTGGAGCAGCACGAGGAGCACGGGGATGCCGGCGACGACCCAGGCGAGCACGACGTCGAGGTGGCGCTGGCGCAGCCCCCGCTCGGCCCGGTCTGCGAGGAGCATCGCGAGCCCGATGGCGAGCGCGACCTTCATCAGCTCCGACGGCTGCAGGCTGAAGCCCCCCGGCAGGCGCAGCCACGACCGCGAGCCGTTGACCGTGACGCCGAGGGGCGAGACCACGGCCGCCAGGCCGAGCACCGCGACGACGTAGACGACCGGCGCCGCGGCCCGGATGCTGCGCACGTCGACGCGCGTCAGGGCGGCCGCCCCGGCCACGCCCACCCCGAGGGCCACGAGCTGCCGGAGGGCGGCCGAGCTGCCCACCGACGCGCGTGTGGCCGACCAGACGAGCACGACCCCGAGGAGCGAGAGGCCGAGCGCGCCGATGAGCAGGCCGAGGTCGAGCCGCAGCCAGCCGGCCGAGCCGTTCGGGCGCGAGCCGTGGGGGCGCGCGAGGAACCCCGACCCGTGCGGGACCCGCGACCCCCGCGCGGTCAGGAGGGGACGATCGCCGAGAGGATCTCGCGACACCGGTCCACGTCCTGCGCCATCTGCTCGACGAGCGCCTCGATGGAGTCGAACCGCAGCGTCGGCCGCAGGAGCGAGACGAACTCGACGGCCACGCGCTCGCCGTAGAGGTCGAGGTCGGTGCGGTCGAGCACGTAGGCCTCGACCCGCCGCTGCTGCCCGTCGAAGGTGGGGTTCGTGCCGACGGAGACGGCGGCGGGCAGGGCCCGGTCGGTCGCGCTCGTGTCGAGGTCGAGGCGCACGAGCCACCCGGCGTACACGCCGTCGGCCGGCACGAGGCCCTCGTGGTCCTGCGAGAGGTTCGCGGTCGGGTAGCCGAGCTCGCGGCCCCGGTGGTCGCCGTGGACGACGGTGCCGCTGACGCGGTGCGGCCGTCCGAGGATCTGCGCTGCGTGGCCGACCTTGCCGGCGAGCAGCTCGGCGCGCAGCTGCGTCGAGCTCCAGCGGGCGCCCTCGACCTCCGCCTCACCGATGTCGTCGAGCGCCACGACGCCGAAGCCGTGGAGCGCACCGAGCGCCCGCAGCGTCTCGACGTCGCCGGAGTTGCGCACGCCGAAGCGGGTGTCCTTGCCGACGACGACCGCGGTCGCGTGCAGGGCGTCGACGAACGTCGCGCGCACGAAGTCCTCGGGCGTCTGCTGGGCGAACTCGGTGGTGAAGCGCAGCACGAGGACGGCGCCGACACCGACGGAGGCCAGCGCGTCGAGCCGCTGCTCGAGCGACATCACCGCGGCCGGCGCACGGTCGGGGTAGAGCACGGCGACCGGGTGCGGCTCGAAGGTGACCGCCACCGGGACGGCTCCCCGCTCGGCGGCCTCGCGCACGACGCGCGTCAGCACCTCGCGGTGCCCGCGGTGCACCCCGTCGAAGTTACCGAGGGTGACGACGGTGGGGCCGAGGTCGGCCGGGATGTCGTCGAGTCCGTACCAGCGCTGCACGGCGACCACTGTAGTGGCCCCCTCGTCGGGGTCGCGCACGCCGGGTCAGCCCTTCGCGCCCGCGGGCGCGAAGACGACCTTCGCCCGCGCCGTCGCCCGGGTCTCGTCGAGCACCGCGACGAGACGACCGTCGGGGTCGAGGGCCGCGACCGCCTCCTCGCCGACGACCGCGCTCGCGATCCGCTGCCCGTGCCCGAGGCGCACCGCCTCGGCGGCCGTGATCTCGTGCACCGGCAGCTGCGCGCGCGCCGCCTCGGCGATCGGGAGCAGGGGTATGCCGGCAGCACCCTTCGCCGGTGCGTCGCCCGTCACGTCCCCGGCCGCGTCCTCGCCGGCCGCCTTCTCGCCGGCCGGGTTCTCGCGTGGGGCGACCTCGCCGGCCAGCGCCTCGAGCTCCTCGAGGGAGTGCGCGCCGTCGAGGCCGAACCGGCCGACGCGCGTGCGGCGCAGCGCGGTGAGGTGTCCACCGACGCCGAGGGCGGCGCCCAGGTCGCGCGCGAGCGCGCGCACGTAGGTGCCCGACGACACGTCGACGACGACGTCCACGTCGACGACCTCGAGGGGGGCGCCGTCGGCATCCGGCGTCGTCGACCGGCGCACGGCGAGCACGTCGAAGCGGCTGACCGTGACGGGCCGGGGCGGGAGGTCGACGGTGTCGCCCTGGCGCACGCGGGTGTAGCTGCGCACGCCCTTGACCTTGATCGCGCTGACGGCGCTCGGCACCTGCTCGATGGCACCGGTGAGCGCCGCCACCGCGGCCGGGAGGGCCGCCTCGAGCGCTGCGGCGTCGGCGACCCCCGTCGTGGCGGTCGCCTCACCCTCGGCGTCGTCGGTGAGGGTCGCGACCCCGAGGCGGACCGTCGCCTCGTACGACTTGTCGCAGCCCACGAGGAAGGTGAGCAGCTTGGTGCCCCGGTCGACGCCGAGCACGAGCACGCCCGTGGCCATCGGGTCGAGCGTGCCCGCGTGGCCGACCCGGCGCGTCCGGCAGAGCCGGCGCGCGCGGGCGACGACGTCGTGGCTCGTCCAGCCGGCGGGCTTGTCGACGACGAGCAGGCCGCCCGGGGCGGCGTCGCTCATCGGGCGTCGACGTCCTGGCCGCGCGCGGCATCACCGTCGACGGCGGTGGCTGCCTCGTCGTCGTCAGCCGCGATGTCGTCGGCGTCGTGGTCGACGGGCTTGCGGTACGGGTCGGCGTCACCGGCGTGCTTGGCGTTCGCGGCCGCCCGGGCGAGCTCCTCGTCGCGCAGGCGCGTCTGGGCGAGCAGGTCCTCGAGGTGCGCGGCGCCCTCGGGCAGCGCGTCGGCGATGAACTCGAGCGAGGGCGTCAGGCGGATGCCGATGCCCTTGCCGACCGCCGAGCGGATGCGGCCGCGGTTGGCCTCGAGGATCTCGGCCGTGGCCGCGCGCTCCTCGTCGGAGCCGAAGACGGTGTAGAAGACCGAGGCGTGCTGCAGGTCGCCGGTGACGCGCGCGTCGGTGATGGTGACGAAGCCGAGGCGCTCGTCCTTGATCCGGTGCTCGAGGTACTCGGCCACGATGACCTTGATGCGGTCTGCGACCTTGCGGGCGCGGGGGTGGTCAACCATGACGACCTCTCTCTCATCGATGTGGTGCGCCGGTCCCGGGACCGACTGACCAACCCTAACGGCGCGGACGGGGTGCCCCCGACACCCGTCCGCGCCACCCGGCACACGGCGACGGCGCCGACCCCCCGAGGGGACCGGCGCCGTCGCGCTGTCGTGCTGGTCGTGCTGGTCGTGCGTCTGGCGTCAGGACGTCAGGCGCGCGGCTTCTCGCGCATCTCGTAGGTGGCGATGAGGTCACCGAGCTGCAGGTCGTTGTACGACCCGAGGTTGATACCGCACTCGAAGCCGTCGCGGACCTCCGTGACGTCGTCCTTGAAGCGGCGCAGACCGGCCACCTCGACGTTCTCGGACACCACGACACCGTTGCGGGTGATGCGGGCCTTCGAGCCACGCTTGATCTCGCCGCTGCGCACGATCGAGCCGGCGATGTTGCCGAACTTGCTCGAACGGAAGATCTCGCGGATCTCCGCCGTGCCGAGCTCGACCTCCTCGAACTCCGGCTTGAGCATGCCCTTGAGCGCCGCCTCGACCTCGTCGATGGCCTGGTAGATCACCGAGTAGTAGCGGATCTCGACGCCCTCGCGCTCGGCGTAGTCAGCGTTCTGGCCCTCGGCCCGGACGTTGTAGCCGATGATGATGGCGTTCGAGGCCATCGCGAGGTTGATGTTGTTCATCGTGATCGCGCCGACACCACGGTCGATGATGCGCAGGTCCACGTCGTCGCCGACGTCGATCTTGAGCAGCGCGTCCTCGAGCGCCTCGACCGAGCCCGACACGTCACCCTTGAGGATGAGGTTGAGGGTCTCGACCTTGCCCGCCGCGAGAGCCTCGTTGAGGTCCTCGAGCGAGATGCGCTTGCGGGCCTTGGCGAGCACGGCCTGGCGGTCGGCTGCCTCACGCCGCTCGGCGATCTGGCGGGCCGTGCGGTCGTCCGGTGCCACGACGAACGTGTCACCGGCGCGCGGCACCGAGCTGAGACCGAGCACCTGCACCGGGCGGGACGGGCCCGCCTCGTCGACGTTGTTGCCGTGCTCGTCGAGCATGGCACGCACGCGGCCGTAGGCGGAGCCGGTGACGATCGAGTCGCCGACGTGCAGGGTTCCGGTCTGCACGAGCACCGTCGCGGTCGCACCACGGCCACGGTCGAGGTTCGCCTCGATCGCGACACCGCGGGCCTCCTTCTCCGGGTTGGCCCGGAGGTCGAGGGCCGCGTCTGCCGTGAGGAGGACCGCCTCGAGGAGGCTGTCGATGTTCTGACCCTGACGGGCGGAGACGTCGACGAACATCGTCTCGCCGCCGTACTCCTCCGCGACGAGGTTGTACTCGGTCAGCTGCTGGCGCACCTTGGCCGGGTTGGCACCCTCGACGTCGATCTTGTTGACGGCCACCACGATCGGCACGTCGGCCGCCTGCATGTGGTTGAGCGCCTCGATCGTCTGCGGCATGACGCCGTCGTCGGCGGCGACCACGAGGATCGCGATGTCGGTCACCTTGGCACCACGGGCACGCATGGCCGTGAAGGCCTCGTGACCGGGGGTGTCGATGAAGGTGATCGCGCGCTCGACGCCCTCGTGCTCACGGTGCACCTGGTAGGCACCGATGTGCTGCGTGATGCCGCCGGCCTCGCCTGCGACGACGTCCTCGTTGCGGATCGCGTCGAGCAGTCGCGTCTTGCCGTGGTCGACGTGGCCGACGACGGTGACGACGGGCGGGCGGGCCTCGAGGTCGTCGTCGTCCTCGCCCTCGATGCCGGTCTCGAGGTCGATGTTGAAGGAGTCGAAGAGCTCCTTCTCCTCCTCCTCCGGGGAGACGACCTGGATGTCGTAGCCGAGCTCGGCGCCGAGCACCTTGAAGGTGTCCTCGTCGAGCGACTGCGTCGCCGTGGCCATCTCACCGAGGTGGAAGAGCACGGTGACGAGGGCACCGGGGTTGGCGTTGATCTTGTCGGCGAAGTCGCTGAGCGACGAGCCGCGACGCACGCGGACGACGGTCGAGCCGTTGCCGCGGGGGACGCTGACGCCACCCAGGCTCGGCGCCTGCATCTGCTCGAACTCCTGGCGCTTCGCGCGCTTGGACTTGCGGCCTCGCACCGGACGACCGCCACCGCGGCCGAAGGCACCTGCCGTCGAGCCACGACCGCCACCGCCACCGCGGGGACCGCCGAAGCCGCCGGGACGACCGGGGGCGCCACCGGGGCCACCACCGAAGCCGCCACGACCACCGGCGCCGCCGGGGCCACCACGGCCCGGGCCGCCGGCCGGGCGCTGGCCCGGACGACCGACGGTGCTGCGCTCCGGCATCATGCCGGGGCTGGGGCGCGGACCGCCGGGACGCGGGGCGCCACCAGCAGCACCACCGGGACGACCGCCCGCGGGCGCACCGGGACGCGGGGCGCCACCGGGTGCACCGGGGCGCTGGCCACCGGGACCGCCCTGGCCGCCGGGACGCTGCTGCGGACGCGGCATGCCCTGGCTCGGGCTGAACGGGTTGTTGCCCGGACGCGGAGCGGCCTCGCCACCGGGGCGCGGGGCACGGGTCTGGCCCATGCCCTGGCTCGGCGCGAACGGGTTGTTGCCCGGACGCGGCTGGCCCGGACGGGGAGCCGGACGCGGCGAGGACGGCACGCCGGAGGTCTGCTGACCACCGTCGCGGCTGGACTGCACCCGGCCGGGAGCCGACGCCGCCGGGGCGGCGGGGGCGGCCGGAGCCGGCGCGGCCGGAGCCGGCGCCTTGGGTGCCGGGGCAGCCGGGGTCGCCCGGGTGCCGGACGCCGCAGGGGCGGCCGCGGGAGCTGCCGGGGCCGCGGTGTCACGCGCGGCC